>JAPLUA010000108.1 GCA_026397855.1 Verrucomicrobiota bacterium
GCCATGAAGTCCAAAACCACCGCTATCTTCTCCGCGTTCGCCGCAGCGGGCCTGATCTTGTCTCTCACCACCCGACCAGCCCTGGGCCTCGTGACTGTCGCCGTGCAACCCGGCAGCCAGGTTCTGCTGGTGGGCAGCAACGCGGTATTCAACGCCCAGACCACCGCCACAGCCGGGGAAACCATCACCGGCTACACCTGGCTGATGTCCACGAACGGCCTGAGCCCCTTCACCACGATCCCGGGCGCCACCACGGCCACCTGCATACTGACGAATGTGCAACTCAGCACCGCGGGCTCCTATTTCACGAGGGTCGCCTACAATTCGGGTACGAACATCGGCCTCATATCGGTGAGCGCGGCGGTGAATCTGACCGTTTACGACCAGGCGCGAATCATCACCCAGCCGGCGGGCGGGCTCATCCGCGCCACCGGGTCCAATGCGTCGTTCAGCGTCACCGCCGCGGGGTCCGCGCCCCTGAATTACCAATGGCGCCTGAACGGTGTGAACCTCACGAATAGCGCACGCACCACCGGTGCCAACGGAACCAACCTGGCTGTCACAGCCCTGCTGATCGCGGATTCAGGCAGCTACTCGGTCATCGTCAGCAACGTCTATTCCTCCGCGACCAGCCAGGTCGCAACCTTGAGCGTGTTCATGCCGCCCGGGATCAGTGTTCAGCCCCAGGACACCGCTGTCATCGTCGGAAGCAACGCCGTCCTGAGCGTCACGGCAACCGGCAGCACGCCAATGGGCTACGTCTGGCGGAAGGGGGGAACAGTTTTGTCGAACGGGGGGCGCATCAGCGGGGCCACAACCAACAGGCTAACGATCACGGCCACCACGACGAACGACGCCGGGGGCTACAGCGTGGCGATCTCGAACATCGTCGGCTCGGTGACCAGTTCGGTTGCAACGCTGACCATCCTGGTGCCGCCCACCATCACCAGCCCGACCAACACCACCGGGCGACAGGGAGAGTTTCTGAGCTTCACCAACACCGCCACGGGCACCATGCCGATCACGTTCGGTGCCGAAGGTTTGCCCGCAGGGTTAAGCATTGATCCGGTAAGCGGGGTAATTGAAGGTGTGCCGGAGGTCTCGGGCCTTATTGATGCGGCCATCTTCGCGACCAACGCTGCCATGACCACCACGGGGCATTTGGAGTTCACCCTCACCACCGGCATTCCGGGCATAGACAGCCCCCTGTCAGCCGCCGGCAAGCAGGGGCAGGACTTCAGCTACACCATTACGGCCACCAACCTCGATGTCGGGAGCCCGATTTCCTTCAGCGCCGACATCCTGCCGGACGGTCTGGTATTTGACCCGGCCACCGGGATCATCTCGGGCGTTCCCATGGTTTACGGCATCCACCAGATCACCATCGGCGTGACCAACCTGTATGGCGGGGACAGCCAGGTGTTGACGCTCAACCTGGCAACCTCAGTGCCGGCGATTTCCAGCCCGCTGACCGCCACCGGCAAGCAGGGCAGCAGTTTCACCTACACCATCCGCGGCAGCGATTATCCCACCAACTTCTCCGCCAGCGCACTTCCCACGGGGATGAGCTTTGACCCGGCCGCCGGAGTTATCTCGGGGCCGCCCATCGTCAGCGGCGTATTCCCGATCACGATCAGCGTGAGCAACCAGTTTGGATCCGACACCAAAGTCCTGACGCTGACCATCGTCTCCTCGATTCCGGCAATCACCAGCGTCCGCACCGCTTCCTGGACGGAAAACCGGAGCGGCTTCAGCTACACCATCCGCGCCAGCAATTCCCCGACGACCTATGGCGCGTTCAACCTGCCCCTGGGGTTGATCCTCAATCCCACTACCGGCGTCATCAGCGGCACCCCATGGTATGGCGGCACCTTCACCGTGCCGGTCTGGGCGGCCAACGCGTGGGGCACCGGCACGACCAACGTGGTCATGACTTTCAGCTACGCCACCCTCGGCGACCTGAGCATCACCAATGTCACCACCACCTGGTCCACGCCTTACCTGCTCGACTTTTCCTTTTCTCTCCGGGACGGGACCAACCCGGTGGTGAGGCCGCCAAGCCAGCTCCAGGTGCTGTGCATGGAGGACGGGCTGCCGATCTCGAGCGAGGCTCCGCGCATTTTCGACAGCCTCATGAGTTCAAGCTCCAAGCAGCTCAAGACGTTCCTGGTGCTGGATTACACTTACAGCATGTTTGCGGTCTCCGGTGCCATTTCCAACATGGAGGCGGCGGCCGAACTCCTGATCAATGAGGAGCCCCCTCACGCCATGTTCGGCATCGTCGAGTTCAACGCCGACTACATGGATCCGCAATTTGTCACCAATAGCATGACCACCACCAACAACTACTTCATCACCGACAAAACGGTCCTGGGCCAGACTATTGGCGGCATCCAGACCAACTATGTTCGCGGCAATTACGCGGGCACCCGGTGCTGGGACGCCATGTATGCCGCGCTCAACCAGTTCGGACCCTACACGGCCGATGAGCAGCGCTACCTGGTGGCCATGACCGACGGTAATGACGACGCGAGCCTCTTGAACAAAGACTCCAACCCCCTGACGGCCATAAAAACGCTGTACAAGTTGGCGCAGGCCAACCATGTGGCCATCTACTGCGTGGCCTTCGGGAACAACGTCAACACCAATTCGCTGCAACTGCTCACGTCCCAGACCGGCGGCCAGTATTACCTGGCCGCAACCACCTCCGACCTGGCTTCACAGTTCCAGAGCATCCAAAAAGACATCAGCAGCCAATACGTGCTGCGCTGGGCGACCTTGAAGCGGGCGCCGGTGCCGGCCTACCCGGTTAATGGCTTCCAGCCGTCGTTCCAGATCACGTGCGACGGAATCCCGGCAAGCTGGAACACGAACATCGTCATAACGAACATCGAGATCATTGACTGGAGCGTGGACCCACCGAAAACCAACCACATGGACACGAACGCCGTCCAGTTTCCCTTCAATCCGCCGGACTGGACGAACGATGTGCGCCTCGGCACCCTGCGCCTGGTACCCGATGCGGAACTCGGGCCACAAACGATCCGGCTGCGGGCGACCTATGTGCCGAGGTTCGTGCGCGAAATCAAGCTGGGCTATCGCCCCAACTATCCCTGCACCGCGAGCCTCGATTCCACGGGAACCAACGAGATTCTCCGCGGGTGGACGATGACGGAAACGGCCGATACCAACGGTCTGCGAACCCTGACGATGGTGAGCCCGGACACCAACAACCTTCTCACCAGCATCCCCTATGCGGCCTTCGGCGACCTGGTCAGCTTCACGTTCAAGTATCCCGAATCGGTCACATCAACCCAGGCTTTCAGCGAGTTCAGGTGTGATAACAGCATCTTTACCAACATGCTGCCGAGCGGCCAGAGGTTCACTAACTATAACTTCACCAACTTCATTACCCTGTATCCTCCGATGCCGCCACACGGGACGCCGATCCCCTGGCTGCGATACTATGGGTTCACGACCAATTATGACGAGGTGGAACTGATTTCGACGAATGGCCTGCCGATCTGGCAGGATTACCTCGCGGGCCTGAACCCGACCAACGCCAGCTCGCAATTTGCGACCTGGACGACTGTTGCGACCGGCCAGCCGCCGCAGATCATGTTCAGCACCGTGCTGGGACGCACCTACCGGCTGGAAACCGCGACCCAGTTGGATAGCTGGAGCGTATTGAGGGACAACATGCCGGGGACGGGCGGAACGATTATCTTCTACGACAACCGCAACTTGAGCGGGGTGCAGAGCGTTTACTACCGGGTGGCGGTGTACTGAAGGCCGAGGCGCCCCCGAACTCACTTCGGGGATGCCCGCACCACGAACAGGGGAACGGTCGCCTTGTGGCGAACGTTTTCGATCGTGCTGCCATAGATGATGTCGCCGATGAGCCGATGCCCGTGCGTGGTCATGGCTATGAGATCACAGTGCTCCGCATCGGCCGTTTTGAGGATCTCCGTGGCAGGCTCGCCCAGCGCCAAATGGAAAGACACTTTCAGCCCCGACTCCCGCAGACGCCTGGCGATTGATTCCAAGTATCGGCGGTCGCTCTTCATCTCCTCCGATTCGGCGAGCTTCAACTGGTTGAAGTTGCGCGCCACCCAGCCATCCGCGACATGCACCAGGAGGAGTTCCGAGTGCAGCAGTGACGCGAGCTTCTGAATCTGCGGCACCAGGCTGTCATCAGCGCGCGTGTTCTCCAGGGCTACGAGGATTTTCTGAAACATGTCGGTCCCCAGTTTACGGCTTCCCCCGCCACAGCGGAACACCAAAAAAGTTCCCCAGCAACGTCAGGTTCAGCGCCAGGATCAGCAGAGCGGTGGCCCATGCCAGGATATTCAGCCAGCGGGGATTGACGAATTCACCCATCTTGGCCCGGCTGCCGGTGAACTGGACCAGCGGAATAACGGCGAAGGATAGCTGCAGGCTCAGGATCACCTGGCTCCAGATAAGGAGCTTCGCTGTGCCGCTTTGACCGTAAAAGCCCGCTGCTATGAGCGCGGGGACAAGCGCAATGAACCGCGTGATCATCCGCCGCAGCCAGGGGCGCAGCCGGAGGTTGAGAAATCCTTCCATCACGATTTGGCCGGCCAGGGTGCCGGTAAGGGTGGAGTTCTGGCCCGACGCAAGGAGGGCGACCGCGAAGAGGGTGCTGGCCATCCCGACTCCCAGCATCGGCGACAAAAGCCGGTAGGCATCCTGGATCTCGGCCACACCGCTCTTGCCGCCGCGATGGAATACGGCCGCCGCGACGACGAGGATGGCGCCGTTGATGAAGAGCGCCCCCATGAGCGCGAGGGTCGAATCAAAGGTGGCAAACCGGATCGCCTCGCGCTTTCCTTCCGGCGTCCGCTCGTAGTTGCGGGTCTGCACGATGGCCGAGTGCAGGTAGAGATTGTGGGGCATCACCGTCGCCCCCAGGATCCCGATGGCCACAAACAGCATCTCCCGGTTGGTCAGAATTTCTACCTTCGGCACAAGCCCGCCCAGAATACCCATCACCTCGGGCCGGGAGTAGATCATCTCCGCCGCGAAGCAGAGGGCAATCGTGGCAACCAGGGTGATAACGAAGGCTTCGACCAGCCGGAAGCCCTTGTGCTGGAGATACATCACCGCCAGCACATCGGCCGCCGTCAGGCACACGCCCCACACCAGCGGCAGCCCGAACAGGAGGTTCAGGGCAATGGCCGAGCCGATTACCTCCGCCAGGTCGCAGGCGGCAATCGCGATCTCACAGGCCAGCCACAGCATAAAGGCCGCCGGCCTCGAATAGTGGTCGCGGCAAGCCTGGGCCAGGTCCCGCTCGGCCACCACCCCCAGCTTGAGCGACAGCGCCTGAAGCAGGATCGCCATCAGGTTGGAAAGCAGGACAACCGACAGGAGCGTGTAGCCGAACGCCGAACCGCCCGCCAGGCTGGTTGCCCAGTTGCCGGGATCCATGTAGCCCACCGCCACAAGGTAGCCCGGCCCGGAAAAGGCCAGAAACTTCCGCCACAGGCTGGCGCCCTTACCGGGAACCTTGACGGTGCAAAACGACTCGCTGAGCGACGGCCGTTCGTTATGCGTCCGCCAGCCATCATTCTCCCCGGCCGCGGCGCTCCGGACCGGAACGCTCGCCGGCCCGGAAACCGCCGGATCATCTGCCGGCTCATTCACGGATTGAGGCAACACACCACCAACAAGCAAAGCACATAACGTGCATCCTGTCAAAACGACGGTTCTGGAGCGCGCGCGGATGTCCCGGCTCGACGGCCATGATGAGCCCTAAGCGGACAGGAATGTCCGCGCTCCAATAACGCAAGTTGCGCCCTGCGCGCCGCAGGCCGACAAAACCTGGTTCAATTGGATGGCCAGCAGGTCTAGTCCCCCCTCGGTCCAGACAACATAATCAGCCCGGGCCATCTTCGTTTCGACGGGCCATTGAGCCCGCGCCCGCTGTTCGATCTCTTGAGGCGACCAGCCGCGCGCGCGCAGCCGCTGGCGCTGCGTCGCGGCGGCGCAGGCAATGCAAACCGTCGCGTCGAGTTCCTTCTCGGCGCCGGTCTCGAACAGGAGCGGAATCACCACCACGGCGAGCGGATGACCTTCCTTGCGCCAGGCTTCAACCCGGGCGCGCCAAAGGGCGCGAATGCGGGGGTGGAGGATCGCTTCAAGCCGCTTCCGGGCGGGGGGATCGGCAAAGACGCGCCGGGCCAATTCACCGCGGCGCAACCGTCCGTCGGGGCCGACGATTTCGGGGCCAAAGGCCTGCTGAACCTCCGCCAGCGCCGGTTGGCCCGGTTCGACCACCTGCCGCGCGAGGTCGTCGGTGTCCACCACCGGGATGCCGCGCGAGTGGAGCAGTTCGGCGGAGGCGGACTTGCCCATCCCGATGCCGCCGGTTAGGCCCAGGGCCTTCACATCCGGTCAAGGCTCCAGGCGCTGGGTGCGATAGTATCGCTGTGTGAGGGTCGAAGAGTCGGTGTCCGTGTAATCAATGAAGCCCCCGGCCGAAGTCGTATTCGTGCTGAGCGAAGACCATGAGCTGAGATTCGTCGAGCCCAGGATGGCATAGGCCGTATTCGGCTGGGCGGTCACGATCAGATGGAACAGCCCATTCGACATGACTCCTTGCAACGTCGCCGGCCTGGTATCCACGACCGTGGTGCGGGTCTGCACCGTATTGTTAGCCTGGTTCAGGTCCTCCTCGTCCGCCGCAGTGACAATCAGGTTGGTGAACGAGCCTGCCGCTGTCGGAGATAATACCACCGTGACTTTCGCGCCGCTTCCGGCGGCCAGATTGCCCAGGCTGCACACCAACGCTCCCCCGGGGCCGACGGAGATGGTGCCTTGCGAAAGCGTGGCCGACACGAAATTGACGCCCCCAGGCAGCGGGTTGGTCAGGGTCACACCCGTGGCCCAGTCGGGGCCAAGATTTCGGATATTGATGGTGTTGGTCAGGGTGCCACCGACATTCAGCGCGGCCGGAGAACTCGACAGGGTGAGCGCCAAGTCAACCACCGGGCCCACCGTCACCAGGGTCGTAAGGGTCAAGCTCCAACCGCGGGCGATGACGCCGCCGTCGCCGGGCGAATCATCATACACGTAGAGCAACCAGGCGCCGTTCGGTTCGGACCAGTTCAGGCCGGAGAGGGAAAACTGGTAGGATTGCGGCGAGGCGGTGCCAGGAAGGGCGACAGGCCCTTCATAGCTGCTGGGCCTGAAGCTACCGCTGCTGAGCGGGTTGTAGTTGGGCAGGCTGGACGCAGCGGCATCATCGAGGGTCAGGGTGAGGTTAGTGGCCGGATTCCCGCCGCCCGTGTGCGACATCACCAGCACATTCGATCCGGAAGGGCTCACCAGCAAGACATTGACATCGTGCGGGAAGGTATGGCTCAGCCCATTCAAGGTCACCGTGGCCTTGCTCAACCGGCCGACCAGGCCCGTCACATTGATCGAGGAGGGATAAGGGGTGGCGACGCCATAGCTGGGTATCGTCATGGCGGCAGTATTGGACCATGCGGACGCGACTGGCAGGCTGAAGGTGAAGGCAACTGTGCCGAGGTAATTGGTCACGCCGGGACGCTCATCCTGAAGCTGCAGGGTTGCAACCACCGCAGTGCCGGGCGTCGCGGACGCCTTGAAGCCGAAGCTCCGCGCCGCCGAGGGACCGCCCTGGATCAGGGTGCCGTAGTATTGCGGAGCGGTGGGCAAAGTAACCCCGCCTGATGGCAACAGGGTGGCTTTGAGGTTCGATGTGTCAAGCGTGCCGAGATTGGCCAAGCTCAGCATCAGGGTGACCGTCTCACCGGGATCCACCGCGCCGTTCACCGGGCCGCTTTCGTAAGTTAACGTCGCGCCAGCTGCAATAATGGTCGGAGATGGGTTGACCACGGTAGTCACGTGGACAGCACTATGATTGGCGGGGTTCGGATCGTAGGAATCGAACGCCAGGTCAACCCGGTTGGTCATCAGGCCGGCGACCGAATTCGTCAGGATGATGGTGACGGTTGCAGTGGTATTGGACGCCAGGTCGCCAAGGGCGCAGGTGACGACCCCACCGAAGTTAGTGCAGGAGCCGACGCTCGAACTCACCCCGACCAACCCCGCGCCCGGCGGCAGAACCTGGGTCAGAACAGCATTGATAGCCTTGTCCGGCCCGATATTCGTGATGAGCACGATATTGGTCAGATAATAGCCGACCACAACCGGATCCGGCAGCGAAGAGAGCGTCACCGTTGCAGCCGTAATTGGCCTCCTCAACGCGGTGGTGACCGAAGCAATATTGTTAGCGGGGTTAAGGTCGGTTTCGTTGGCGGCGACATTGGCGGTGTTGGTCAGAATGGCATTCGTCGCGCCGAATGGAATAGTCGCCGCTGTCGGCGTGACCAGCAAGGTGACCAGGATGTTGGAGCCCGAACTCAAGGATCCGAGGCTGCCAATCACGCTGGATCCGTTCGTATAGAGGGTTCCCTGGGATGGGATGGCGGAAATGAGCCGCACACCGGCGGGGAGAACGTTGGTAAACGACACCGAGGTCGCCGTATTTGGGCCGGCATTGGTGATGGTAAAGGTATAAGCGAGAGTATTCCCGGCAAGACAGGGATTGGGCACGGCGACCGCGCTGATTCCCAGGTCGGCAAGCTGGTTGACCGGGGTGATCATGGTCAGTGAGAGGCTCCAGCCCCCAAGAATGGCGCCATCATCGCCGCTTCCACCGTCGAAGACATACAACGACCATAGGCCGTTAGGATTGATGGAGTTGAAGGATGCGAGGGTGGTCCCATAGGGACCCGGCGGCGCATTCGTCGGAAACAGCGGGGTGGGGTTGTAGGCAGCAGGGCGCCAGGTGCCGGTGGTAAGCGCGCCGTTCGGCGGCAGGGGCGCCGCTGCGGCGTCATCCAAAGTCAGGTTCACCCCCGAGGACGCCTGGTCGCCGGCGTAAGACATCAGCAAAGCCGTGACCCCGTTGGGCGCGACCAGCAGCACATTCACGTCGCTGGGATAGGTGTGGCTCAGGTTGGAAAGCGTGACCGTCACTTTACCCAACACCCCGCTCAGGTTGGAGATTGCTATCGTGGAGGGATAGGGACTGGCAGGCCCAGCCATCGGGGGATACGGAGGATTCGGCGCGGCGGGATTGGGAATCGTAATCGCACTGGCAGCGGCAAAGGCAGTGGTAGTCGGGAGCGTGAAATTGAAGTTCACGGGCGGGTAGCTGGTGGCGCCGTCAGCAAGCTGCAGCGTCGCCGTGATCGTCTGGCCGTTGGTGCCGCTGGCGGTAAAGGAGAAGGAACGCCCTACCGGGAAGCCGCTCGGCGCCAGCACGCCGTATGTTTGGGGGTTATTGGGAGCCAGGGGGCGAACGCCCGCATTGGTCAGCAGCGTCCCGACCAGGTTCCGGGTGCCAATGTTGCCGATATCGCGGAGGCGCAGCAACACGGTAACCGTCTCCCCGGGATCCACGGCGCCGTTCACCGGCCCACTCTCATAGATCAGAGTCGCAGCCGCGGGGGCGATTGCGATAAATGGCGCCGCTACAACGGTGCTGGTGGTGGCGCTGTTGTTTGCCGGGTTCGGGTCGGATTGGGCGGCGATGACGGTGGCCGTCGTGCGGAGCGTGCCGTTAGTCGTTGTGCCGACCACGAAAGTCAACGCGGCCTTGGCCGAGTTGGACAACGTGCCCACGGTCCAGACCAGGACGCTGTTGGACACCGTGACAAATCCTTGCGAAGGAGCGGCGGACAGCACATTCATGCCGGGTGAGAGCAGGTCATTAACAATGATTCCGCTGGCGGTGCTCGGGCCCAAATTGGTGATAACCACGGCATAGGTCAGGTTGCTCCCCGCAACCACGGGATTTGGGAAATCAGCGACGCCGATTGCCATGTCGGAGGCGGGGCCAATGACGGTGTTAACGGTGGCCGTGTTGTTGCCGAGGATGGGATCAAACTGGGCGCCACCGATCGAGGCGGTGGCAGGGAAAGATCCCTCCGCCGTCGGAACAACAGTCAGGGTTGCGGTGGCGTTCCCCCCGACAGCCAGGCCTGGCACCCGCCAAAAGACAATATTTCCCGCGACGACGAACGACCCGATCGAACCGGTCGCCGACTGGAAGGTGGAGTTGACCGGCAAGGCGTTGGTTACCGTGATGTCCGAGGCGGGGCTTGGCCCATTGTTCGCAATGGAGACCGTATAACTGAGCGGGCGGGCTACCAGGCCCGGATTTGGTGCCGAGACCATCGCCACCGAGAGATCGGCCGTCGGGGGGTTGACCTGGGCGAGCACGGTCGCCGAGTTATTGTCCGGAACAAAATCAGGCTGTTCAGAGGTCACCGTGGCGGTGGCAAAGATCGTTCCGGGAGCCATGGGCAGCGCCACGACCGTCATCGTTGCCTTGCCTGCGGGATTGATCGGCCCCAGGTTAAACGTGATAAGCCCGCCGGACTGGGCAAAAGAGCCCTGGGAAGACGAAGCCGACACGAAGAGCGCGCTGCTGGGCAGAATAAAGGTCGTGCTTACGTTGGTAGCACTGCTGGGGCCGTTATTGGTCACCGAAATGGTGTAAATCAGGTTATTCCCGGCAATGATCGGAGTGGGCTGGGCTGTCATCCCCAGCGCCATATCGGAGCCCGGGCACTGCCCCCCGCCGTCCACACACAGCGTGGGCGTGATCGCGAGCGACCAACATTGAATGGAGCTCATGTTGTAGGGGTACATGTCGGTGGCCCGAAGCTGCCAGACGCCATTGACGTTTGTCCCGGACTTGCCGTTGTAAACAGCCAGGGCCTGCGTGGGCCGGAAGGATCCAAGATACGGTGCCACGCCGAAGCTGATGGGAGTCCTTGCGGCGTCGTCGAAGGTGGTCCGCTGGGAGTCCGGGCTGCAGGTGAGGCCGAAATTCTGGCCGATAACCGTGTACTCAGGCGCAAGCATATTGGTGGTGCCATCCGGCGCAATCAATTCCAGCCTCAGAAAGTAATCTTCATACGACTGCACAAACATCGAAACGGTGACCTTGTTGACGGCAAAGCTGATATTCGAGACGAGGATGGACGAGGCCGCAAAGCTCGGGAAGGGAACCGGCACCGCGGTATTGTTATCGAACCGGAACGGGCTTCCGGGCACTCCGCTGGGCTGTGTGAACTGGTAAACAGCGACGTTCTGGTCGGACTTGACCACAACGGAGAATTCAACCGGGGTACCACAAACGAAAGAGGGCGTGGTGCTGACCTTGAACGGGATCAGGTTCGTGCCCGCCGCGCCCGCGGGCATATCAATATAAATCGAACTCGGCTGTGCAATTGACACCCCGGGAGTGGTGGTGGAAAGACTGGCTCGAACCCAGTAACGGTGGTGTTGCCCAGGTTGGTCAGGACAATGTCGAGATTGTTGCATTCATTATAGTCAAATCCCGTTGCCGTTGCCGCCACTGAGGTAGTTGGTGTAGAGCACGAGCGGGCTGGACGAGGGCAGGTTATTCAGGAAACGGTTCAGGTTCAGGCGGCCGCCAGAGATACACAAGCCGCGCACGACCGGATCAACGGTCGAGATCAGGGTCTGTTTAATCTGGCCGACGCTCAGGGTCGGATTGACAGACAGAGCCAGCCCGCATGCACCCGCGACGTGCGGGGTGGCCATCGAAGTGCCGCTCATGTACTGGTAAAGGCCGCCGGGCTGGCAGCTCAGAATCTCGCTGCCGGGCGCGGCCAGATGCACCGAGGTCAACCCATAGCAGGAAAAGTCCGAGCGCAAATCGTTCTGGTCGGTGGACATCACCGCCACAATGTTCGGCGAAGTAAAGCTTGCTGGATAGTGGGGAAAGACGTCGTTGTCGCTCGCACTGTTGCCCGCAGCCGCCACGAAGATAATGTTCGCGGCTCCAGCGGCGTCAATGGAGTCCTTGAGGGCCTGGCTGTAGCCGTAGC
>JAPLUA010000314.1 GCA_026397855.1 Verrucomicrobiota bacterium
TCCCTTTCTGCCTTAATTCAACAACAGTGCTCCCCGGCCCTCTCCCCTTCTGAAGGGGCGAGGGAGAAGCTTCTCCAGCTCTTGGTGTGGTGCATGCCCGGACTCCTCAGTAAGTCCTGTCGTGACAAAGCCAAGGATGGGCCGTCTGGTGTCTGATTGGGAATTGTGGTGCGCGTTCGCATAACTTGACTATGCTGGCGGCAGCAATGCTATGAAACCAATCACCCGTCGCGAATTCACCCGCACGCTGGCCGCCGCCAGCACAGCTGTAGCCCTGTCATCCTTCCGCGTTCTGGGTGCCAACGACCGCGTGCGCCTTGGCTTCGTCGGCGTCGGCAACCGCGGCGACCAGGTGCTGGACGCTTTTCTGAAGCAGAACGATGCGGAGGTGGTGGCTATATGCGACATCTACGAACCTTACCTCGACTTTGCGGCGCAGAAGATCGGCACAAGCCCGAAGCGGTTCAAGGACTACCGCAAGCTCCTTGAGCTGAAGGATATGGACGCCGTGGTCATTTCCACGCCCGACCACTGGCACGCGCTGCAGACCATCCACACCTGCCAGGCGGGCAAGGATGTTTACGTTGAGAAGCCGACCTGCCTGCGCGTGGCCGAGGGGCGCGCGATGGTGGATGCGGTCAAACGGCACGGGCGGGTTTGCCAGGCCGGGCTGCACCGCCGCTCATCGGCCATGTGCCGCGAGATGGCGGAGTTTGTGCGCGGTGGCGGGCTGGGCAAGGTCACCGGGGTTCGCACGTTCCACATCCAGAACGAATGGCCGAAGGGCATCGGCAATCCACCCGACAGCGAGCCGCCCGCGGGAATGGACTGGGATGGTTGGCTGGGGCCGGCGCGGAAGACGCCCTACAACCGGAACCGCGGGCTCTACCAGTTCCGCTGGTTCTTCGACTACAGCGGCGGCCAGATCACCAACAACGGCATCCATTACCTCGATCTGATCCACTGGGCGCTCGGGCAAAGTGCCCCGTTGGCAGTCACAGCGATGGGCGGCAGATTCGCGGTGGAGGACAACCGCGAGATACCCGATACGATGGAAGCGCTCTGGCATTATCCCGGCGACGCGCTGGTCATGTACACCCAGTTTAACGCCAACGGAGCGGGCGCGGCGGCCAAGCCATGCGAGATCGAGTTTCGTGGCACCAAGGGCACGCTGTATATGAGGAGCAACGGCTGGGAAGTGGTGCCCGAGAACATCACGCCAAACGAGTTCCCGCGCCGCTCGCCCACCAACCGCAGCACCGAAGGCGGCTGGCGCAAGGGCGAGGCCCCGATGATCCAGCCCAGGAAGGAGAGCGGCGGCGCCGATACCGCCGACCATGCCCGCAACTTCCTGGACTGCATGAAAAGCCGGGCCTTGTGCAACTCGGACATCGAAAGCGCCCACCGCAGCACCAGCACAACCCTCATTGCCAACATCGCCATGCAGAGCAAGGCGCACCTGGAATGGGACGCAAAAGCTGAGAAGTTCACGAACAACGAGGCCGCCAACAAGCTTCTCCGCTACGATTACCGCCCCCCGCTCAAGTCGCCGGCTTGAGATGCTGCGATCTGGACATCCGCTTTCAGAAATGCACCGCGGCGTTGGTTCTCCACAGATCCGTCACCGCCCAGAGGTTGGGGCTCAGGCTCCGGAAAGCGCGCATGGCACGCACGCTCCCATCCACGAACGAATAGACGGAAGAACCCGCCAGCCCGGCGCCCCGCGGGTGCATGGATTGCTCCAGCTCCTCAAAATCGTTCCCGTTGCCCTGGTAAAAATCCATGTGCACGTGCTGTGACTCGCTCCTCTTTTCGCCAAAGGTGATCGTATCTGACACGTGGGGAATCTCCGACACCTTCAGGCCCCGCGTCCATTTGTAAGCCTTGTAATCCTCCCAGCCTTCTGCAGACAGGGTTTGCATGAAGAAATCGTTCCAACCGTTGTAAATGTAGGTGCGCGGAAGGATGGCTACGTTCTTGTAGTCGGGCCTCAGGATTTCCATCCAGGACGGATAGGCGCGGAGCGGAAACTGATCCTGGTTGTCATGCGTGTAGATGAGCGCGGCCGCATTGATCTGCTTTAGGTTATTGGCGCAGACGATTCGCTGGGCCGACCCCTTCGCCTTGCCCAGGGAAGGGAGAAGCATGCTGGCGAGGATGGCAATGATCGCGATCGTGACGAGCAATTCAATCAAGGTAAACGCCCAGGGCTTGGAGTAAGGCCTGCTGGTGTCTCTGATTCTCATCGCTCTTCTTGGACGGCGGAAAGCACCCGGGGATTCAGTTCTCCTGCAACGTTTGATCCCAATGGCTGGTGTCTGGGCAGCCAAGCGTTGGGTGGGGTTGCTGGGCCAAGTAAGCCGCATGGCCGGCTCCAGTCACGCGGCAGGAGAAACCCAAGAGCCAGTGCCAGCCAAAGCCAAACAGCTTGCCGAGATCATTCTGGATCGCGTTGACACCCTTTCGCGCGTACTGGCAGTATTGATCCGTGCTTTGTGTGCCAGAGAATCCATTGCTGATGATCAACGCAGCGCCACAGGGGCGGGGGTGCGCTATAAGCAAATTACGATTAATCCAGGGCAACCCAAGAACCGACGGAGCTGCTGGTTTTAATTCAACAAGCCATCAATACACATCATGAGAATCCATCATTGCCTTTGTTTTGCTACCGCTCTGCTCGGCGCTGCCTGCCTGCCTGATCCCGCCGCGGCTTGCACGGGAATCCGCCTGACGGCCGCCGATGGCACGGTGGTGAGGGCTCGGACCCTGGAATTCGGCACGCAGCTCGATTCGGACGTGATCTTTGTGCCTCGCAGCTATGCGCGGACCGGGACGACCCCGGCGGGAGCCAACGGCCGAAGCTGGGCTGCCAAGTATGCCTCCCTCGGCGCCAACGGCGCCGGCCTGCCCTATATCTTCGACGGTTTGAATGAGCGCGGGCTGTCGGTCGGAACTTTTTACTTCCCCACCACAGCCGGCTACATGAAGTATGTCCCGGCCACGGCAAACCGGACGATCGCCCCCTGGGAGGTGGGCTCATGGATCCTGGAAAACTGCGCCACGCTGGACGAGGTCCGCCAGGGGCTGGCCGACCTCGTTGTCGCCGAAGTCGAGTTCAAGGCGTGGGGCTTCGTGCCGCCAGTCCATTACATCGTGTGCGACCCGGCGGGCCGGAGCGTGGTGATCGAGTATGTCGAAGGCAAACTCCACATCTACGACAATCCGCTGGGTGTGATGAGCAACTCGCCCAGCTTCGACTGGCACATGACGAACCTGCGCAACTACGTCAGCATGTCGCCTTACAACCGGCCGCCGCTGAAGCTCGGGGGTTTCCAGCTCAATGGTTTCGGCCAGGGCACCGGCATGCTCGGTTTGCCGGGTGATTTCACCCCGCCATCGCGTCTGGTTCGAGCCGTGGCTTACAGTTCGTCAATACTCCCGGCTAAGACCGGTCCGGAGACGGTGATCCAGGCCTTTCATATCTTGAACAACTTCGACATCCCCAAGGGCGCAGCGCGGGACAATAGCCCGGACACAAAGGGCAATGTCGTGGCAGATTACACCCTCTGGACGAGCGCCATTGACCACAAGGCCAAGCGCTTCTATTTTCGCACCTACGAGAACAGCCAAATCCGTTCCGTTGACCTGGCATCCATGCCCGGGGACTCGAAGGCAATCGTGACGATTTCGATGAAAGGCGCGGAGAGCATCAAATCGCTCAACCCCTGATGTTCGATCTAACCAACGCGCGCGCAGAACCAACATAAAAACCTGTTTCCCTGACCGGCAGGTATCGCAGTGGACAGCGGCGGCAGCATTTATGTGGCGGACTTGAATAACAACACGATTCACCGGAGAGCCTGCAGAGACCGCCGCAACGGCTGACAATCTGCTCGCCTCGCTGCCGCCGGGACGGCATATTCCCGCCCACGACATGATTGGATTCCTGCGCAGGCTTTGGCAAATGACGCGTCCTTACCGCGGACGGCTGCTGCTGGCTATTCTGACCGGTGTGATCGGGGGCCTGATTGAGCCGCTGATGGTTGCCACTATCGTCTTTGTGTACAGCCTGATCTTTCCGGCCGCCGATCCGGCTTTGGCGGTCCCGCAGTTGAGGTGGGCGCCTGCGTTCCTGCGGGATTGGGCCATGTCCGCCCAGCAGTCGCTCGCCACCGGCACCCGAATGCACCCGGTGGCGGTAATCGGGCTGGTGGCGCTCATCCCAACCGTCATCATGCTGCGCGGCCTGTTTTCCTACCTCAACGTCTATCTGCTGCAATGGGTGTCCATCCGGGCCATCACCGACCTGCGCAACCGCGTGTTCGAGCATATCATGAACCTGTCGGCCGGGTTCTTCAGCCGGACGAGCACCGGCGAGCTGATGACGCGGGTCATGAGCGACACCAGCACGCTCCAGGGAATCATCAGCAATGCGACGACCGTGGTGGTCAAGGACCCGGTCACGCTCGTCAGCCTGCTGACGTATGTGATGTGGAAGGAGACCCGCCTGACGCTGATCTCCCTGGTGATCATGCCGGTGTGCATGGTGCCCATCGTGATTTATGGCCGCAAAGTGCGACGTTCCAGCCGCGCGCTGCAAACCCACGCCGCCGAGTTGAGCACTGTGATGGTCGAGGCCTTCAGCGGCAACCGTGTGATCCGGTCCTATATCCTGGAAGCGACGGTCGTGGACCAATTCAAGGGGACCGCCCGCAAGTTCATCGGCCATTACATGCGGATCGTGCGCTCCATGGAGATTCCCGGCCCGCTCCTTGAATTCGTCGGCTCGGTGGGCGTTTCACTCCTTTTGATCTACCTGGTGGCAC
>JAPLUA010000139.1 GCA_026397855.1 Verrucomicrobiota bacterium
TTCGAGGACATCCGCAATTTCGAGCAATACCTCACGCGCAACGGCGTGGTAGTCCTGAAGATCTTCCTGCACCTTTCCAAGAAAGAGCAGAAGCGGCGCTTCATGGAGCGCCTGGACAACCCGGACAAGAATTGGAAGTTCTCCCCCTCCGACATGGCGGAGCGCGAGTATTGGGACCAATACATGGAGGCTTACGAAGACATGATTCGTAACACGGCGACGCCGAATGCTCCCTGGTACGTGGTGCCGGCGGATAACAAGTGGTTCAGCCGCGTGGTCGTGGCGGCAGCGATCATCCAGGCGTTGGCGGATCTTGACCTGCGGTTCCCCGCAGTGGGCAAGGCCAAGCTCAAAGAACTAGCCGTCGTCAAGGCGGCGCTGGAGAAGAAGTAAAGTTCGGCGCGCTGAGTCTCCCGCCATGACCCCGCTTACCACGAAGCTGGAGAAGAACCTGGGCTGGGCCGTCCTGCTGCTGTTGCTGGGCGGCTGCCTGCTGGTGCTGCGCCCGTTCATTTCGGCGCTGCTCTGGGCGGCGGTCCTCTGTTTCTCGAGCTGGCCGGTTTACCGGCGGCTGCTGAGGCTCCTGGGCAGCCGCCGCACGCTGGCTGCGCTCGTGATGTCCCTGGGTATGATCCTGGTGGTCCTGCTCCCGTTCGTCATCATCGGCGCCACGCTCGCCGATAACGTCAAGGAACTGACCGCAGCCACCCGGTACTGGATCTCCCAGGGGCCGCCTTCTCCGCCCGCCTGGCTGGAGAAAACCCCCATGGTCGGCCCCCAGGCGGCGGAATACTGGAGAAGCCTGAGCGCCGACACCACCAAGCTGTGGGCCGAGGCCCAGCGCTTCATCGAGCCCGTCAGTTCCTCGTTGCTGGCAGGCGGCATCGCCCTGGGGCGGGGCGTGATCGAACTGGGCCTGAGCATTTTCATCGCCTTCTTCCTCTTCCGCGACGGACTGTCCGCCGCCGAGCGGCTGACCGCCGGGGTTGAGCGCATCGGCGGGGAGCGCGGTGGGCACCTCCTGATCATCGCCGGCAAGACAATTCGCGGTGTCGTCTATGGCATCCTCGGCACCTCGCTGACCCAGGCCGTGGTGGCGGGCATAGGGTATGTCATCGCAGGCGTGCCCGGGGCCGGTGTCCTGGCCCTGCTCACCTTCTTTTGTTCCGTGGTGCCGATCCTGGGGACGGCGCTGATCTGGGTTCCGGCCTCGGCCTGGCTCTACCACCAGGGCTCGACCGGTTGGGCTGTCTTCATGCTGATCTGGGGCTTCGGGGTGGCCAACATTGACAACGTCCTCAAGCCCTGGCTCATCAGCCAGGGGAGCAACATGCCGTTCCTCCTCATTTTCTTTGGCGTGCTCGGCGGGGCTTTCGCCTTTGGTTTCATCGGCGTGTTCCTCGGCCCGACGCTGCTGGCGGTCGGATACCGCCTGGTGGAGGAATGGGTTTCCGTCAACCGCACCTCACAGGAGCCAATCAAGAATGCCTCTTCCTGACCACAAGACCAAAATCGTCGCCACCATCGGCCCGGCTTCGGATGCGCCGGAAATGCTGGAGCGCCTTATCCGCGCGGGCCTCAATATCGCCCGGCTCAACTTCTCCCACGCCGACTTCGCCGAGCATGGCGGGCGGATAGCCCGCATCCGCGCCGCCGAGCGCGCCGTCGGGCGCCCGGTGACCATCATGGCGGATTTGCCGGGCCCTAAGATGCGCCTTGGCAAGATCGAGCCGGAGCCGATCCTGCTTCGCGTCGGCGACCGCTTCACGCTGACCAGCGATGAGGTCGTCGGAAGCCAGGAGCGCGTCTCCATGAGCTTCGAGCGATTGCCGCAGGTGGTGAAGGCCGGCGACCGGCTGTTCCTCAACGACGGGCTGGTGCAGCTCCTGGTCGAGCGCGTGGTGGGCCCGGACGTGGTATGCAAGGTGGCCGTGGGGGGCGAGCTGCGCTCCCGCAAAGGCCTCAATCTCCCGGGCATTGACCTCGGCATCAGCGCCTTCACCAGCCATGACCGCGACTGTCTCCAGTTTGCCCTGGAGCATGGCGCCGATGCCGTCAGCCAGTCATTCGTGGAGACAGCCGGGGACATCGAGGCTGTGCGCGCCGCCGCCAAAGCCCTCGGCAAGCAGCCCTTCATCATCGCCAAGATCGAACGCGCCGGCGCTCTGGAGCACTTCGACGGGATCCTCAAGGTCGCCGACGGCATCATGGTTGCGCGGGGCGACCTCGGGGTGGAGGTGCCGATCGAGGAAATCGCCATCACGCAGAAGCAGATCATTGCGCAGGCGAACCTGGCGGGCAAACCGGTCATCACCGCCACCCAGATGCTCGAGTCCATGGTCTCCAGTCGCCTCCCCACGCGCGCCGAGGCCACCGATGTCGCCAACGCCATCCTCGACGGCACCGACTGCATCATGCTCTCGGCCGAGTCGGCGATGGGGAAGTATCCCGAGGAATCGGTGGCCATGCTGGCGAAGATCGCCGCGGCGACAGAAGCCCGTCGCCCGCTGGCGCGGCTGAAGGATTTGCGCGCGCTCTGCCTGGAGCACAAACCGACCACGGGGGCCGAGGGCATCGCCGCGGTGGTCGAGCACGCGCTGGAGACGGTGCCCTGCGCGGCGGTGTTTGTGCCCACGCGCACCGGCACCACGGCGCGGCGGATTTCCCGTTTCAAGCCCTCGGTGTGGATTGCCGCCATCAGCCCCGATTCCCGCGTTTGCCGCGCGCTGGCCTTCTCTTACGGGGTGCAGCCGGTCGAGCTTGCGGGCGAGCCGGACAACTGGCGCGCGTTTGCCGTGGACTGGCTGCGCGAGCAGCAGCTCCCCGGCATCATCGCCGTCCTCGTAGCCGGCCCCTCCACGCACCACCCCGACGCCAACCACCGCATCGAGTTCATGAGGGTGGGGTGAGAGCGGGGAGCGTCGGAGCGTCGGAGCGCCGGCATTCTGCCGGCTCTGGAGTTTGGACATTCTGCGGACTGGAAAGCACCCGAAGGGATTGCATCACTCAGCCCGGGGTGGCGCGCCGCGCGCTACCCCGGGTCACATCCTCGACAAGGCCCCCAACCCTATTGAAAAGGGTTTTATCCTCACCCCAATCGGTCCATTCTCGCCTTGCTGCGAGCGGGACTGGCGACCGTAAAAGAGACAACCGATCGGATAACGGGCATTAGAGCGATTTGTTACATTCCAGGGGTCCCCCACATACCACCCGGCCCCCTCGAGGCCGCCTGGCGGGCTCCAGGCGCGTTTACGGGGCATTCCAGGCCTCTTCCCGACCCCCCGTTTCAGTCCGCAAAACTCTGTCCACCCGTGGTCCGCAGTTGATCCCTCCAGTTCCCGGCTGCCGCTTTGTTACGTTACAAATCCAAAGGCAGAGGTATTGGAGGGGTGGCGCAAGCGTGTTCCAACGGTAGTGCCCCGGTAGCACTACGGTATTGCCCCTGTAGCGGCCCCATGTTGATCTGATCAACATGGGGCCGCTACCGTAGTGCTACCGGGGCAATACCGTAGCACTACCGTTGGAACACGCTTGGAGCGCCGGGGAGGCGCGCCACCGGGGCCGCTGGGAATGGCATTGGTGCCGTCTGTGACATTGTCACCCGGCCGGGCAGCCTGGAAATGTCACAAACGGCTCCAATGCCCTGCATCCGGAGAGGGTGCCAGGGTGCTGGTCGGGGTGTCCCGGGTCGTGCATGGAAACGGGCGGGTCTTACCTGCGCGCGCATGGTCCTGGCATCCCTCGGCTTGAGCCGTGACAAAAACCGGCGGCGTTGGACTCCAGGCCAGCGCTGCGTGGCGGCCGTTGCGGTCAGGGGCAGCCAGGCCGGATAACGGGGACCAGGGCGATTTGTTACATTCTGGTTTTGAACCTGCTGGCCTCACCCGGTCCGGGCGGGTTTGAATGCGCGGGGGGCGCTGCCGATTGAAAATCGGCGATACGGCAGATTACAAATCTGCGTTACGACAAGCCGCGGCAACGTAACGCAGACTTTCAGTCTGCTGTATCGCAGGTTTTAAACCTGCCGGCCTCACCCAGTCCGGACGCGCTTGAATACGTGGGGGGGCGGTGCCGATTGAAAGTTAGCCCATGGTGAACGGGAAGGTGTCCGCCGCGTTGAAGCGGGTTTTTGAGAACTCGATGGCCTGCCCGGGCTCGATGGTCCGCATCAGGTGGGCAATGCCGGCCGGAATGAAAAGCAGGTCGCCCGTTTCGAGCGTCGCTGAGGCGCGGGCATCGGTCTGAATGTCCTGGACGATGACCGTCACCTTGCCTTGCAGCACATAGATCCACTCCTCCTTGACCTTATGGTAATGCCTGCCGCGGTCTCCGCCCAGTCGGGTTTCCACCGCCGCCAGGTAGCGGATTCCCTCGTCGGAGTCATAGATCTGCGCCAGCTCTCCCTGTGGCAGCAGCAGTCGCTTGAGCGTCGGCGCGTC
Source organism: Verrucomicrobiota bacterium (assembly GCA_026397855.1). GTDB lineage: Bacteria > Verrucomicrobiota > Verrucomicrobiia > Limisphaerales > UBA8199 > JAPLUA01. The sequence goes on from JAPLUA010000139.1 coordinate 4,440, forward strand.
CGGCCCGGGGCGACCGTGGATGGACGGGAGGGACCATTTCACGACCCGGCCATCGAGATATTCAGACTTTAGCATGGTGATCTTTTCTCCAGGAGCCCAACCCACGAACGCGGCAAGCTTCTGTTCCCTCTCTTCCATTCAAAATGGAGGAGGGTTGGGGAGAGGAGGCACCCTCTTGTCATTACATTCACCCCTGCCATGGTTCTCGTCGCGCCCGGGAAAGCAGGCGGTTTGCCTCGTCATCGCCGATAAACGCTTCCTTCGCCGGGTTCCAGCGCAGGCTGCGGTTGAGCAGGAAGGACATCGCTACCAGGTGGCCGAGCGAGGCGGAGCGGTGGCCGATTTCCTCATGGGCACTCGGCTTCCCGACGGTGCGGATGCACTCGAACCAGTTGGCGTGGTGATTGTTCGCGCCGATGTTCACCTCGCGGGTCTTTAAGCCGGCCTCGACCAGGATTCCTTCCGGGCCGCCTTCCACGGGGCCGGCGCCGGACATCGAGGTGATCCAGCCGCGCTCGCCGACAAACAATCCGCCGAACAGCCCATCGAGCCGCGCGTTGGCCGGCACGGCTTTGTAGAGGTCCTTCACCTGGCCCCAATGATCCACATGATGCAGCAGCACGCCGTTGGCGTAGCGGCAGGTGAGGGTGGGGAACTGGCCGCTCGAAGGGTGGATGATCTCCACCGGGCCGCTGGTCTCCATGCCGATGGCGTATTGGATCACGTCCGCCGCGTGTGAGTGGTAGTTGGTGATCGCGGCGGCGCCGAAGGCGTTGCAGAAGGTCCACGGCACCACGCCCGGGATCGGGTTGCGATGGTAGGCGGCGTTGTAGGGGCGCCACGAGGCGGGGCCGACCCATAGGTCCCAGTCCAATCCCTCGGGTGCGGGCTGGGCCGGGAGCGCCGGGTCCAGCGGGATGTAGGATTCGCCGATGCCGGGGACGTTGAGCTTCATCCATGAGGTGAAGACCGATTTCACCTGGCCGAGCCCGCCTGCGCGCACGAAATTACAGACTTTGCGGATGGCGGGGATGGAGCGGTATTGGGTGCCGGTCTGGAAGACGCGCGCGTAGCGGCGGACGTTCTCCACCATCTCGCGTCCTTCGCGGATTGTGAGCGACACCGGCTTCTCGCAGTAGATGTGCTTGCCTGCCTGCGCGGCATGAATGGCCATCAGCGCGTGCCAGTGATCCGGCGTGGCGATGAGCACGGCGTCAATGTCCGGCCGCGCCAGCAGGTCGCGGTAATCCCGGATGGCGGTGCAGCCGCGAACCCCGCCCTTGCCGCGCCGCGCCGCGCAGATTTCCTCGACCTGCCGCGCGCCCTGCTCGCGCCGCGAGCTATCCGCGTCGCACACGGCAGCCAGTTCGGTGTCCTTGCCGCCCGCCAGGATGCGCAGGTGGCCGCTGCCCATCGCGCCGAGGCCGATCAGGCCGACGGTGATCCGGTCGTTGGGGGAGGTCGTGCCGTTTGCGCCTCGGACCGAGGCGGGAATAATCCAGGGCGTCGCGAGGAGCGAGGCGGCGCTGCGCGCGAGGAAGGCGCGGCGAGTGAGGACTGGTCTTGGTGGTGGTGGCATTTTTATGGGGCCAGGTTCATCTCCATGCTCACGGCTTAGGGCCGCCCTCCGCCTGGAAGCTCAAGGGTGACCTGGTTGAAGAACTCCACGCACTTGGCGATCTCCGGCATGGATTCGAGCCAGTTGTAGGAATACTCCAGGCCGAACATGGTCGGCCGGATTCCCAGTGCGTGAATCTCCTTTAGCAACGCTGCGGTATTGCCGACGCCGGTGCCCCACGGCACATCGTGCCCGTCCGGGCCGCGCGCGTGGAGGTCGTGCATCTGCACCGTGATCAGGCGCTGCTTCAGTTGCCGCACCCCCTCGATCGGGTCAATGCCGGCCCGCATCCAGTAGCCGATGTCAGCGCAGGCGCCGAGGCGTTTGCTGCGGCCTTCGCACGCCTTGAGGATGCCGGCGGGATTCCAATAGACGGGCGACGCCTTTGCGTCGTGGTTGTGCAGCGCCACATTGATGTCGTAGGCGTCGCAGAACTTCTCCACGGTGTCCAGCGCCTCGGGCTTCGGCTCGGACATGAAGGTCTTGATGCCGATCTTGCGCCCGAATTCGAACACCCTGCGGCAGCCAGCCTCATCGCCCGGGATGTCCTGGATGTAGTAGGTGAGCATCCGCACGCCCGCGGCGTCGAGCTTGAAGCGGATCTGGCGCAGCTCATCGTCGGAAAGCCCGGGCTCGAAGTTCTTCGGGATGCCGGCGCTGACCTTCTGGAAGCTGAGGCCGCCCATGAACGGCAGGCCGAGCGCGGCGGTCTTTTCGATCGCCTCGAAGAGCGTGAACTTGTGGAAGGTGTAGGCCTCGATGCCGAGCCGCCAGCCGAGCTTCTCCTGCGCGCGCAGGGCGGGTGTCAGGATCGCGCTGGGGATGGTCGGCGCTGGGAGATCATCCAGGATGAACTGCGCCGCCGCGAGGTAGAACGAGAGCATCTTCGGGTCGCGGAACACGTAGGGGTTGTGCGCGATGGTGCAGTAGAAGGTCCGGCCGCGGCCGTAGTGGCGCGCCCACGCCAGCGCGAAGTCGTTGTCGGCGCGCTCCATCGGGGCCGCGCCCCGGCCCGCCTTGAGGTCGGTCTTGTCCGTGTCAATGCTCAACAGCACGCGCACGCGCCGCCGCGAGTAGGGATCATGCACGCGGAAGAACTCGTCCCGGTACTCGAACCCCTGGCCGCCGAACGCCTGGTTGATGGGATGCGCCGGCTCGTCGAGCCGGATGAAGACCTTCTCGTCGTTCGCGCGGTGATTCGCCCCCCGCGCACCGATCATCAGGCCGAACTCCGCCCAATCCTCCACTGCGCCCGGCCATTGAGTGAACGCCACCGAGGTGCCGTGCACGCCCATCATCCCGCCGCCGGCATAAACGAACTCGACGAGGCTCTGCCGCAGCGCCGGGTCGGTGAAGAGGTTGCCGACGCAGTTGTTGAAGAAGACCCCGTCGAACCTGCGCAGGCTCCCGGGCCGGAACACTTCCGGATCGCGGCTCACGACCGTCTCGAACGCCCCGGTCTTGCGCCCTATCAGTTCAAACGCGAGGTTCGCCGTCGGGATCGAGCCATGCCCGCCGTAGTTCACGTTCCCGTCGAAGATGAGCAGCCTGCGGGACTTGCGCGGTTTGGCGAAGGCGCGGGACGGGATGGCGGCTTCTATTGACTCGCGCTCATTCTTTCCATCGGGAGCCGCCGCCCGCAGAAATGATGGGGTGCAGGCGAGCGCAAATGCGCCGGTAGCGGTGCGGCTGAGAAAGGACCTGCGCGACACGGCAAGCGCCGCCTCGCCTGGAACGGAAACGCCCGGATAAAGAGATGAGTGCATGATTCTGTGCTGCTGCCGTGATTGTGAGCATGAACAGGCGGGGGTCAAGCTCGACATCTGCCAGTGCGTGAAACACTATGTTTCACATGAAGACTGCATCAGTCCGGGATTTGTGTTAGGTTTTTTGTTGAGTGATATTCAGAGGAGGGCATAATACGGACGGTGGCGCAAGTGCTGCCAGTTGAGCGTGGCGTTTGCGTCCAGTGACGAGATATGAACACGAATGCGGCTAAGAGTTCGAAGGCCGGAGCGGCGGCGAAAGTGCCTGGCTGGGTGCCCCCTCTCCAGTGCAGCCTCTGCAGGTACTACGGCCCTGGGGGAAAATGCCTTCTACAAGTGCTCAGGAGTGGCCGATGCGGCGACTGGGTGTATTACATGCGGGGCAGCAAGCAATGCCGGCGGCGCTGGGCCAAACCGATAGATCCAAAGACACCCAAGCAAGTGCGCTCGCGGGCGCGCCTCGGGGCCGCCTCTCACGAATACAGCGAGGAGATCACCACCGAAGAGCGAAACGCCGCCATCGCGGCAGGAGCAAAGCGGCAAAGCCGGCGGCGCCTGTTCCAGTCAGGCTCCCTCACCGGGCAACAGCAGTGGGTGGGGGATCGCTGCGCCGACAAAACGGAAACGCCCGCCCCGCAGGCCAGAACTCCGAAAGCCTGGAGGTTTGCCGCCCGGGGCAGTTTGCGGAATTGCCGCTGCCGCTGCCGATCCACGCCGAACGCCGCAATCCGCATGGCGGAATGCGGAATGGGGAAGGCCGACTGTTACGCTGTGGCGATTCCGGTGATCCGGCAGACCGTGCTCCCGACTTCCCCGGGATAACGGCGCAGGGCTGTATTCAATCGTCGGGGGCTTAACGCACCCAGGTTCTGAAATGTAACCAGGGACTGCGGATCAATGCCCTCACGAAGGCTCAGCCATGCAAAATCGCAGAGCGCTTGCTCAGGCGGCGCGACCGCAAGCGCCGGAGGTCGGGCGTAAATGCGGGCCGGCACGCAGAGGAACCGCAACCGGCCTGCCGGGGTGATGCGATCGGACTTCCGGTTATGGCGGCACCCGGTAAAGCAGGTCACTTCCGTTGGCACCTGGGTAACGAGGTGGTGTCGGAACAGGGCGTAAAAGCCCGTGATGTAGGCGCTCGGATCCACTCCCGACACGACATCTTCCGGATCCACTCCCTGGCTGGGGCCATACCGCCCGTGGGCGTAGCGGCGGATGATACCGCGGTTCACTAAACGGCCCAGTTCCGTGTTCACCGTGTGCAACGTGGTCTGGGCAGCATTCGCAAGCTCAGCGACGGAAAAAACCACCTTCCCGTGCCGCTGACGTTGTTCGGCGAAAAAACTTTGCCACTCCAGGGTCTTCATGTCGGGCAAACCCGCGTCAGCAGTTTCAGGGCGGCATCGAGAATGGCTCTGCCACCTCCACCGGCATTCATCTGTTGCGCCACGGTTGCATCCATCTGCTCGGCGATGACTTTCTGAATGGCCGCCGCGTGGTAGTTCCCGTGCTCCTGGAGGTCTTGCAACCGCCGGGCGATGCTCTCCAGGCGGAGTTTCATTCTCGCCACCTTCTGCTGCAGGCGGGCGGCTGAATCGGGGCGCAGCCTATCTCCGTAAAGAAAAAGATCCACCAAATCACGGTGCTGGATGAAGATCCGGTTCAAGACCGCAAGGACCTTGCTCTCGATCAGGTCAGCATCAGAAGGCGTCAGGTGCACCGTTCCACCGGCGGTTCGGAGGGTTGGCGGATCCAGGCAGATGATCTGTGTAACCTCAAGGGGAATCTCAATTTGGAGATCGTCCTTCCAGAAGCGAAGATCAATGAATCTTGCGTTGGGCGAGTCCGAGTCGGGCCCGGTGCGCGCGGAAGCCGAACCTGCGTAGCCGAGTTCCCGGCGAACCCGTCCCAGGATCACCCGCCGGCAAAGACTGAGCAATTCCCCCTGTTTTGCCCCCAAATCCCCTCCCCAATGGTAATCAATATCCACTGAAAAGCGCTGGCTATTGTCGAGCAAGCGATACCGGAATCCGCCGATCAGCAGCAAATTAACTCCAGCCGGACTAGTCGCCACCAGCCGGGCGACTACCCGCTGTAATCGGTCGGTTTCCTGTGGTTTTGCCTGCACGATGAAAAGGGTAACTCTACTGCACACGATTTACCACAAATATGTTGTAAATCGTGACAGGAATAGTCTTGGACGCGGCATGGTACGATCATCCGCTACTCGCATTGAGCCTGCTGGCTTCGATCAAGGGGGCACTCACCAGCCAACTTTCAGGTTCAGGTTTTGTCAGCCCTGTTCAGCCAGACCCGTCCTTCCCGGCGCGGCATGCCTCAATGCGCCGGCCGTTTTTTCGGTTTGGCGGCGGGGGCGATGGTGTCGGTTGTAGCCTTCGCTTCGCCGGGCATGGGCCTGGTGAGGCGGATGATTTCTTCGGTGGCAATGCAGAAGCGGATCGGGACGCTGGGGGAGGGGGGCGCATTGGTGTCGTTGAGGCCGGGTTCGCCGGCGTCGGCGATGCTGGCGACCTGGCCGACGACGTTGCCGGCGTCGTCGGTGATCGGGGCGCCGCTGGAGCCGGGGGCGAATTCGGCGGTGACGTTGAGCAGGAGGATGGGGCGGGTGAGGAGGCCGTTGGTGTGACCGTGCTCGTCCAGGACGTCGTTGCGGCGGAGGTTGAGGCGCGAGACCATGCCTTGGGTGAAGGTGTAGTAGTATCCGCCCGGATGGCTCAGGCAATAGACCCGTTCGCCGGTGCGGACGCCGGAGCGGAGGGGGAGCGGCTTCAGGTCGGGGGCGTCAATCCGGATGAAGCAGGTGTCGGATTCGGTGTCCGCGGCCAGCACCGATTGGACGGGGAACACATGGCCATCCGCATCGGCCGCCACGAGGTAGCTTTCCTTGACCCCTTCGTCCTCGGCCTGCACGACGTGGCAACAGGTGCAGACGATGCCGCCCTCGGCCACGACGAACCCGGCGGCGCCGATGAAGTGCCAGTCGCCGCAGTCGGGGCATTTGTAGTAGCTCCCCACCGCGAGGGTGCTCTGTCGCAGATGTTCGTACAGGTCAGGCGCGGCGAGCTGGCGGCGGGCCTGTGTGGCGAGGCGGGGGGAGAAGCTCCCGGTTTTGACCTGTCGTCGCAGGGCGGTGACCGGTTTGAGTTTGCCCTCGCGGAGCAACTGCGCGCTGGCGGTGGTGACCTTGTCCACGTATTCGTCGTCGTCAATGACGAAGCGCGGCGCTTCCGCCGAGGGGCGGGGGGCGGCAAACAGGGCTTTAAATGGGCGCATAATTGAGCTTCTGGGGGTGGAGTGAGCATGGGGAAGGGCGGTTTGTCAAAACGAATCCTTTGACACCGGCGGGGCTTTGGGCCAATTTCCCGCGACTTTACGCGGGAGTTGATGGATCCGCGGATGAGGTGTATGTGTCAATAGAGATATGGATAATAAGGCGTTAATCATTGCCGAGAAACCGTCGGTTGCAACCGACATTGCCAAAGCGTTGGGCGGCTTTAAGAAGCAGGGCGACTATTACGAGAGCGACAAGTATGTGCTGTCGTCGGCGGTCGGCCACCTGCTGGAGCTGTGCGTGCCGGACCAGTACGAGGTCAAGCGCGGCAAGTGGACATTTGCCAATCTGCCGGTGATCCCGCCGCATTTCGACCTGCGGCCGATCGAGCGGAACGAGGGGCGGCTCAAGGTGCTGCTCAAGCTCATCAAACGGGCGGATGTGACCGCGGTGGTTAACGCCTGCGACGCCGGCCGGGAAGGGGAACTGATCTTCCGCAATATCGTCCAGTATGCGAAATCGAGCAAGGCGATCCAGCGGCTCTGGCTGCAGTCCATGACGCCGACCGCGATCCGGGAAGGGTTCGAGCGCCTGCGGGATGATGCGACGATGCGGCCGCTCGCCGACGCGGCGGTCTGCCGGTCGGAGTCCGATTGGCTGGTGGGCATCAACGGGACGCGGGCGATGACGGCGTTCAACTCGAAGACGGGGGGATTCCATCTCACCACGGTGGGTCGGGTGCAGACGCCGACGCTGGCGATCCTGGTGGAGCGGGAGGAGCGCATCAAGAACTTCGTGTCGAAAGACTATTGGGAAATCCACGGCACGTTCGGGGCAAAGTTGGGGGAGTATCCCGGGCGCTGGTTTGACGAGAAGTTTGCCAGGAAAGAGGGCGAGGGGGATCTCAAGCCCGAACGCATCTGGAACGCCGGGCAGGCCGAGGCCATCCGCGAGAAATGCCTGGGCCGGCCGGGCATCGTCACCGAGGAGAGCAAGCCCACGACGCAGCTTTCGCCGCTGCTGTATGATTTGACGAGCCTCCAGCGGGAGGCGAACGGGCGGTTTGGATTCTCGGCCAAGAACACGCTGGCGGTGGCCCAGTCGCTCTACGAGAGGCACAAGGTGCTGACATATCCGCGCACGGACTCGCGGGCGCTGCCGGAGGATTATCTGGACACGGTTAAGAAGACGCTCGGCATGCTGGGCGAAACCCATTACTCGGGGTTCGCCGACCAGATCCTCAAGAGCGGTTGGGTGAGGCCGAACAAGCGCATTTTCAACAACGCCAAGGTCTCGGACCACTTTGCGATTATCCCCACGTCAATGGCACCCAAGAACCTGAGCGAGCCGGAGAGCAAGCTTTACGACATGATCACCAAGCGGTTTCTCGCCGTGTTTTATCCCGCGGCCGAGTTCCTGGTGACCACGCGCATCACGCGCGTCGAGGGCGAGCCGTTCAAGACGGAGGGCAAGGTGATGGTGAGCGCGGGCTGGCTGGCGGTCTATGGCAAGGAAGCGCAGACCGATGACACGCCCACGCTGGCGCCGGTGCAGCCGAACGAGACGGTCAAGACCATCAACATCGAGGTGCAGGCCAACCAGACCAAGCCGCCGCCGCGGTTCACGGAAGCCACGCTGCTCAGCGCGATGGAAGGCGCCGGCAAGCTGGTGGATGACGAGGAACTCCGCGAGGCAATGCGGGAGAAAGGGTTGGGCACGCCGGCGACGCGCGCGCAGATCATCGAGGGGCTGATCTACGAGAAATACGTGCTGCGGCAGGCGCGGGACCTGCAGCCGACGCCGAAGGCCTTCTCGCTGATCGCGCTCCTGCGCGGGCTGCAGATTCCCGAGCTCTCCTCGCCGGAGCTGACCGGCAACTGGGAATTCAAGCTGCACAGCATGGCCCGCGGGCAGATGAAGCGCCCCGATTTCATGCAGGAAATCGCCGACATGACCCGCAGCATCGTCGCCAAGGCGAAGCGCCACGAGAGCGACACGGTGCCGGGCGACTTCGGCACGCTCAAGGTGCCGTGCCCGAAGTGCGGCGGGGAGATGCACGAGAACTACAAGAAGTTCCAGTGCCAGAAGTGCGAGTTCAGCCTGTGGAAGATCGTGGCGGGCCGGCAGCTTGAGATTCCCGAGGTCGAGGAGCTGATCACCAAGCGCCAGGTGGGGCCGCTGCAAGGGTTTCGCAGCAAGATGGGAAGGCCGTTCGCCGCGGTCATCAAGCTGACGCCGGAGCTGAAACCTGAGTTCGACTTCGGCCAGGACAAGACCGATGCGAACGGGGCGGCGGCGGAGGTTGATTTCACCGGCCAGGAGCCGGTGGGCAAGTGTCCGAAATGCGGCAACTCCGTGTTCGAAACCGCGATGCATTATGTGTGCGAGAAGTCCACAGGCAGCGCGCGCACCTGCGGCTTCCGGTCGGGCAAAGTCATTCTGCAGCAAGCCGTCGAGCGGGCTCAGATGCAGAAGCTCCTGCAGACCGGCAAGACCGATCTGCTGCCGAGATTCATCTCCAAGAAGGGTCGGCCCTTCAAGGCGTACCTGGTGGCCAAAGAGGGGGGCGTGGGCTTCGAATTCGAGCCGCGCGAAGCGAAAACAAAATCCGGCGCCGCGAAGCCGAAGGAGCCACAGGAGCCCGCGCCCAAGATTGATTTCAAGGGGCTGGATCCCTTGGGCAAGTGCCCGAAGTGCGGCAAGCGGGTATTCGAGTCCACGGACATCTACCTGTGCGAGCAGTCCCAGGCGGACAAGCGGCCCTGCAAATTCAAGATCAGCAAGGCTGTCTTGCAGCAGCCCATTGACCGGGTCCAGGCGGCCATGTTGTTGAAGGAAAACCGTACCGACCTGCTGCCCAAGTTCATTTCCAGCAAGACGGGCCGCTCGTTTTCGGCCTACCTGGTGGTGGACGA
>JAPLUA010000104.1 GCA_026397855.1 Verrucomicrobiota bacterium
CGGCCCGGCCCTTGCCCACGCGGTTGTTGAGGATGATGTCCGGCTGCAGGCTGCGCACGTAGTTGTAGAGGTCCATTCCGCGCTCGTGGGTCCAGGGCTTCTCCCATTCGCCGTCGAACCACAGGATGCCGATCGGCCCGTAGCGCGTGATCAACTCCTTGATCTGGGCCTTCATGTAGGCCGTGTAGCGGTCCATATCGGGCGTGCCGGTGACCTTGTCATTCCAGGCGCGGCGCGTTTCCCAGTCGGCATGATGCCAGTCCATGATGGAATGGTAGAAGCAGAGCCGGATGCCGGCGGCGCGGCAGGCGTCGGCCAGCTCCTGGAGCGGGTCGCGCTTGAACGGGGTGGACTTGATGCACCAGTCGGTCTGGCCCGAGGGGTAGATGCCGAAGCCGTCATGGTGCTTGGAGGTGATGACGATGTATTTCATCCCGGCACGATGTATTTCATCCCGGCATCCTTGGCCAGCCGGACCCACTCCTTCGCGTCGAACTTCACCGGGTTGAACTGGCTGGCGAACTTCTCATATTGGGAGACGGGCATCTTGGTCTCTTCCAGGAACCATTCGCCGTAATTGGTCTTGCCGCCCCATTCGCCGGCCGGCACGGCATACACGCCCCAGTGGATGAAAAGCCCGAACCGGGCGTCGCGGAACCACGCCATGCGGGCGTCGTGATCGGAGGTGGACTCGGCAGCCCGCCCAGCGAAGGGGGCCACGATAAGGGCCAGAACGGCCAGGATAAGCGATGGTTTCATAAACTTTGACAGATTCATAGCCGGTGCGGTGTTCATCTACGGCAATGGTTGCCAGGATTCCCGGTGCAGGCAGGCCTCGCAGTCCCCCGCACGCCTTCGGCTGGCAATCAATGCGGGGACATTGTATGGCGGAAAGCATGGTGGTTGCCAAGCCTGAAGGGACTTTCAGTATTCCATAGCAGTTTCTCCACTGGTTTGGTCTTTCGCCTCTTGATGCTCCCTCCAGGACAACTGGATTGGATAGCGTCCCCGCGACTCCCAATTGAGCTTTGAATGAATGGTTGGAAAAGGCGATCTGGACCCGGTAGAGTGTTTCCCGTGAGCACGCTGACAATTCAGTTGGATGACGACGCGGCCCGCACGGTGAACGGCGCGCAATCGGCGGTTCGTCGCGTTTCGCCCTTGCACCCCGGCGTCATGCAGCTCGCACCGGACTTCAACGCCCCGCTGGAGGAATTTACTCCCCGCATCTGACGGCTCTTGCTGTCGCGGTAACGATCTTTATGAAAACGACCCATGCCCTGCCTCACGCCGGTGAAATCCTGTTAGCCGTTTCGCTGGTCTGTGCTCCAGCTCTAACCTGGCCTGCCGTGGCGGCCGATGACCCCGGTGCGACCCGAAGCGCCAGTTCGGCCCCCGCCACGCAACCGGCGGCGGCTCTGGCCCAGACCTTGCCCATGCTTCAGCAGCCGCCCGGGACGGTGCTCAACGCCCTCCATGAGCCCTCTATCATAACCGTAAAGTTCCGGGACGGTTTGAATGTCCGCTTGCGCAACAACGAGCTGGTCAGCAGCGATGCGGCCTTGTTTACCCAGGCGCGCCCGCTGTTGCGCGAGCTGGCGTTGGGCAAATGGCGCCGGGCGGATGCCTTGCCGGAGGAGAAGATTGACGAATTGCGCCAGCGAGCCCAAGCCAACCTGGGCCGCCCCCTGCCTGACCTCAACCTGCAATTCTACCTGGCCCTGCCTCCGGGACTAGAGGCGGCCGCGGTCATTGACCGCCTCAATGCGCTGGACATCGTTGAATTGGCCCAACCGGTGCCGCGCCCGGTGCGGCCGCCTACGCCGCCAAACTATGAGCCGGCACAAACCAATTTTTTCCCCGCTCCCCTGGGCATGGATGTCTGGGGCGCCTGGACCAATTACAGTGCCTTCGGCCACGGCATTCAGGTGGTGGACTGCGAGTATTCCTACAATCCCCAGCATCGTGATCTGCCGAGCATCCCAAACCTGGATGCTACGGCCATTGACCCGTACAATGACACGGGACACGGCACGGCAGTGCTCGGTGCAATGGGCGCGCTGCACAATGGCTGGGGGACAGCAGGCATCAGCCCGGCCGCCAAGTTCTATTTCTCAGGCACCTATTTTTCCAACGGTTTGGCCATTGACCAGTCCATTACCACCGCGTTGGGCACATTGGTCCCCGGCGATGTGCTGGTTATCGAGCAACAAACCGCCGGACCCAATACGACCAACGCCGAGACGCAGTTCGGCTTGGTGCCCGTCGAGTGGTATCGGCCGAATTACGACCGCATCGTAACGGCAGTTGGACTAGGCATCGTGGTGGTCGAAGCGGCCGGCAACGGTTGGCAGAATCTGGACGACCCGATCTACAGCACGAACAACTACGGGCATTGGCCCTTTTTAGCCACCAATAATTCCGGTGCCATCATCGTTGGCGCCGGCGCTTCCGCCAAGGGGTCCACCACGGAACGCTCCCGGATCTATTACTCGAATTACGGCTCCTGCGTGGACTTGCAGGGCTGGGGCGAGAATGTGCTCACGACCGGCTACGGCGACCTTTACAAAGCCGAAGGGACGAACCTGCTTTATACAACCTTCAGTGGAACCTCGAGCGCCACCCCGATGGTAGCCGGCGCCTGTGCCCTCCTTCAATCGACCTACAAGACCACCAACGGCGCCGTGCTGTCTCCGGCCCGCATCAAAAGCCTGCTCCGCAGCTCGGGTTTGCCCCAGAAAAATGGCGACTACCCGTCCTCCCAGAACATCGGGCCGATACCGATCATTCCCGTCGCTATCGCCCAGGTCTTGCGCGGGGCCGGGGATGCTCCCATTGCCTTCACCGGGTTTAACCGGGATGTCATCGTAGAGCGGGCCGCCACGGGTGGCACTACCGCGCCCTACGCTCAGGCTTGGGACGGCGTAACCTCTTATGGCCTTTATGAAGCCGGGTTGGGCGAAATCGGTAATTGGTCCTCTGGCAGCGGCTCGGAAGGCATGCCGCAAGGCGGAACCTTCGCCAGCATGCTCGATGGCCGGACCACTTTTCAGCTCGGACCTTACAATGGCAGCAACGTGCTGTACCTCGCCCAAACCGCCCCTGCCGGAACCCTCACGCTCACCACCCCACAGGCATTGCGTTCGCTCTCTATCCTGGCCGCGTCCGCCAATGGCGGCGCCAATGGCTCGTTGGTCATCCACTTCGCCAACAACACCACCAGTCCGCCGATCATCTTCAACGCCAGCGACTGGCACGACCTCTCCGGCCCGATCGCCCTCACCCAATACGGCTCCATCGCCCTGGGCAATTTTGGCGCGTTTTACACCGAGGATCCCCTCGGCCACCCAAACCTTTATCAGACCACAACCAATCTGGCAGCCCGCGGCTGGCATACGAACCCCATTGTCTCGATCACCTTTACGCAGCCCAACGGCGCCGGCACTTCCTCCAACACCACCTCTGGCATCTTCGCCTTGAGCGGCACGCCCACCATTCGCCTGGCCGTCCTTCAATATCAAGGTGTGCCTGGATTTACCCTGAACTGGGCCGCCTTGGCGGGCTACTCTTATCAAGTCCAATACCAGACAAACTTGACGGAGGCGGCGTGGCTTAACCTCGGCAGCCCGGTTGTGGCCACCGGCTCCACCGCTGCGGTCGTCTGTTTGGACGCTGCCGCCCCAAGCCGCTTCTATCGCGTCTTCCAGTTGCCCTGAAGCGAGAAGCAGCGCTCCAATTACTCAGTGGTGGTGGTTTTGGGGAAATCCAAGATGCCCACGAAGCTCGGGGCGGCGCAGGTTTTTTGCGTGCGCTTTGGCGCGGAGTGGGCAAGACTGGGGCACCATGTTTTCACTGCAAAAGCTATTGGGGAAAGAAGACAAGTTTTTCACGCTTCTGGAAGCCAGCGCCGAGGAGGCGCGCACCAGCGTCCAGGCGCTCGTCAAGCTGAGCAAGACGCTCGACAAACCGGTGGCGGTGGATGAGTTTGCCTACAGGCGCCAAAAGGACAAGGAGATCACCCGCGAGATCAGCGCTGCCGTTTACACCACCTTTATCACCGCGCTGGAGCGCGAGGACATCGAGGAGCTCTCCAACGCGCTCTACAAGATCCCCAAGACCATTGACAAGTTCACCACACGCATCCTGGCAGTGCCGCAGCATGTGCGGGGGGTGGATTTCTCGAGGCAGATCGGCTTGCTGGAGCGGGCCACGGACATCGTCCTCGAACTCGTCAAGTCGCTGCGCAAAGGCATGCATCTGGAGCAGGTCAAGGATCTGAACGACAAGCTCCAGTTCCTGGAGAGCGAAGCCGACAACCACATGATGACGCTCTACAAGGAACTGTTCAGCGGCAAACACGATGCCGTCCAGGTGGTCGTGTTGAAGGACCTTTACGAGCTGCTGGAAAAAGTCATTGACCGCTGCCGCGACGCCGGCAATGTCATAGCGCACATCTCCTTGAAGCACTCCTGAGTCCTCATGACGCTCCTGCTGGCAGTGATCGTCGTGGCGCTGGTCTTTGAGTTCATCAACGGCTTCCACGACACTGCCAACTCGGTGGCCGCCGTGGTCGGCACCCGGGTCCTGACCCCTTCGCACGCCATCAGCTTGGCCGCCGTCATGAATCTATGCGGCGCACTGGCGGGCACAGCCGTGGCGGCCACGGTGGGCCAGGGCCTGGTGGACGCCCATTGTGTGACAGGTGCGACGCTGATCTGCGCTTTGCTTGGCGCGGTGCTCTGGAACCTGCTAACCTGGCGACTGGGCCTGCCCTCCAGCTCCAGCCACGCGCTGATCGGTGGATTGGTGGGCTCGGCGGTTGCCTCGGCGGGCAATAGCTGGAACGTGGTGATATGGTCGGTGCCGGTTGCGGGCAAGCCTTGGTATGCCTGGGGCGGCTTGATCTACAAGGTCATCATTCCCATGCTCAGCTCTCCTGTCCTTGGGTTTGCTGTTGGATTCCTATGGATGGCGATCCTCTACATCCTCCTGGCACGGTGCCGGCCTTCCAGCATCAACAATGCATTCCGAAAACTCCAGATTCTCAGTGCCGGCTACCTGGGCTTCAGCCATGGCAGCAATGATGCGCAGAAGACCATGGGGATTGTGACCCTGGCTCTTTTCTCCGCCACGAACGCGGGCGACCTGGCCCATCTGCCCCCCTGGCTCAATTTCCTCCACACCCCGCAATTCAAGGTCGCACTTTGGGTCAAGTTGACCTGTGCCCTGACCATGGCGGCCGGCACCGCCGCTGGCGGACGGCGGATCATCAAAACTCTGGGGCGCAAGCTCTCGCGCCTGCAACCCATCAACGGCTTTGCGGCTGATACGACATCCGCCACCATCCTGATGGCGACGGCGCATCTCGGCATGCCGGTTTCCACAACTCATGTGGTTTCCACCTCCATCATGGGTGTGGGCGCGGCACGGAGCTTCAAAGGCCTGCGCTGGCATCTGGTGGAGAGCATTATCTGGACGTGGGTTATGACACTGCCGGCGACGGGTCTGCTGGCTTATGGGCTGATGCGGCTTTTTCAGGCGCTGGGTGGGGCGACATAGGCA
>JAPLUA010000487.1 GCA_026397855.1 Verrucomicrobiota bacterium
AAGTTTACCCTGGCTGTATTCGTGTGGAGGGTTCTATATCCTCACTTGCAACCGAGAACAACCTGGGGCGGCTGGATACCGCTGGAAGTGTCATGAAAGCCCCTATGGCCTTGTTGCCTGGCAACGTCCTTACACACCAGATTTTTGTTGTTACCAATTTCCCCTACGTCTTAGCCTCCGGGGATACCATCAATTTCCTCGACTACCACATGGCTAAGGACGCGGGCGTATTCGCCGCACCCACCACTTCCACGAATCACACCGAACGTACTGATTACGAAGATCACGAAGGCGTTCACAAGTACGACTATGGCAAGATTTGCCCGCCTCCCCAGTGGTTTATTGAGGCTGAGGCGGCCAAAGCTGCCAAGGCTAAGCAAACCGCCATGTCGGCGACTTTGAAACTGGATCAGGAAAAGGCGGCTGAAGGAAGCCCGCTCTACCAATACCGTTTGGGCCAACGCTATCTCACGGGGAACGGCGTCGAAACGAACTTGGCCAAGGCCCGTGAGCTATTCCAAAAGTCTGCCGATCAGGGCAACGCGGATGCCGCTGCCGAACTCAAGAAGCTATCCCAGAATGCGGCGCACCAGGCCAATTAGTTTTCCAGTCAGAGGAGTGGTAGCGTTTCCCTGCCGGTGGTCAACAAGGGCCAGCACACGCTGGATGCGTGGTTTCGGGCTGTTCCCGACCCCCCAGTGGTAAGACAGCAGTAAGACAGCAGTAAGACACTGCCCCCCGGGGAGGCAGAACGGGGGCTCGTTGCGAAGCAGGGGCTTTTCAGGGCTCGCCAACAGGGGGACCCCTCTCCTCGGTCCTCTCCCCTTGGAGCAGCGGCATTGGGCTCCAAGCCTGCGTTACGTCACAGCCGTTGCAGCTAGGGGCAGTCAGGCTGGATGGCGGGCATTAGAGCGATTTGTTACATGGCAGGGTCCCATCTATCCACCCGGTTCCGGAAGACGCCGTACAGGGCGCCTGACGCGTTCCTGGGGGCATTCCAGGTTGCGCGTCGTCAGAATCGGCGTCTGGGAGATGCCTGCCGATGCCGAAGCCCGGCGGGTGTTCGAATCCCACCTGCGCGACGTGGTCTCCATCGCCGCGCGGAACTGAGATCGGATCAGGTGCCTGTTGGCAGGGGGATCTTGGGCGGGAGCATTTCCTGCTTGAGCGGCGCCGACACAGTGGCGAATTCAGGGTCTTTGTGGACGAGCACGGCATCCCACCGGAGGGCGCTGGCCACGACAAAGGCATCAGCGAAAGAGATTCGATGGGCAGCTTTGACATTGGCGGCGATGGCGCAGAGCGCGTCATCGGAGTGCTGCCATCGGATGTTCAACAGCTTGAGGTCGGCAATGGCCTTCCGGGCGAGTTCCTCACCGTGGTCATAGGCAGTGATGTATTGGACTTCCGTGAGGCTGACAAAGCAAGCGACAACCTCAGCCTCGATCGGACCGCCTTTTCCAGCAGTTCAAGCACGCGTGGAGCGCCCGGCTCTGCCTGGAGAAAGGCGATGAGCGCGGAAGAGTCGAGCAGGAATCGGTCAGCCATGTTTGCCGGAAAGGCGACAGAGTTTGTCATCCTCACGTGCCCGGTCGCGCGCCCGTTCCTGCAAGAGGTGAACGTTCGACTTGCCGCCAGCGAATCTTCCGTAAAGGGAATGAACGACTTGCAGGGCGCCTTGGGCGCTCGAAGTTGGGGTGGTTGTCGGTTCGCTCAACGCTAGTGAGAGTCCCTGCCAGACCTCGCGCAACTCAGTCGGCGGGAGGGCCTTGATTTCCGCCAGGACACGTTCGGCTGTCACAGTCATAGACCCAAAATAGCCACAAATCCGCCTCGGGTAAAGGGGGTTTTCCAACCGAGGGTAAGAACAGGTCCTTCCATCTGACTTCAGCCCGCATGATTCTGTCCCCCCGTATTCCGCTTAATTCGTCCTGCTTCCGGCTGCAACTCTGCCGCTCGGGCTTTGACAATCGGACTGCGCAAGGCAACATTGAGTTGAGCCTCTGCTTGGCCTATGCAACGCCCAATTTCAGGTCCTGAGCCAATACCCGCATCGTCTCCGTCTGCTCTGCGGGCGAAGCCGCACGCGGTGGGGGGCGGCTTGGCGGAGGTCCTCGACCGCCATACGGTGGTGGGGTCCCTGTGGCGCGCGGAAGGCGGGCGGGTCCGTTGCCTTGCCTGCGGTCACCGGTGTCTCATCGCACCCGGGCGGCGGGGCGTTTGCCGTGTGCGATTCAACCGGGATGGCCAGCTCCGGGTACCGTTCGGCTATGTTGCCGGCCTGCAGTCCGACCCGGTGGAGAAGAAGCCGTTTTTCCATGTCTATCCGGGAGCGGACGCGCTGACCTTCGGGATGATGGGCTGCGATTTTCACTGTGCCTATTGCCAGAACTGGATCACCAGCCAGGCGCTGCGGGACGATGCGTCACGGGCTCCCATCCAGGCCTTGACGCCGGAGCAACTGGTGGCCGCCGGCCGACGCCTGGGCTCGCGGCTGGTGGTGTCGAGCTACAATGAGCCGCTCATCACCGCCGAGTGGGCGGTGGCCATCTTTCAGCAGGCCAAGGCAGCCGGGCTGGCCTGCGCCTTCGTTTCCAACGGCAACGCCACGCCCGAGGCGATGGATTTGCTGTGCCCGTGGATTGTGGCCTGCAAGATTGACCTGAAGGGCTTTGACGACAGGCGTTACCGGACCCTGGGTGGCACGTTGGAAAAGGTTGCCGAGGGCATCCGCATGGCCCATCAGCGCGGGCTCTGGGTCGAGGTTGTGACACTCATCGTGCCGGGGTTCAACGACAGCGAGGCCGAGCTGCGCGGGATTGCGCGCTTCCTGGCCTCCGTCAGCCGCGATATGCCGTGGCACGTGACCGCCTTCCATAAGAACTACAGGATGACCGGCCCGCCGGATACGACCGCGGCCCAGCTCATGCGAGCTGCTGAAATGGGGGTGGAGGAGGGCCTGCGTTTCGTCTATGCCGGCAATGCCCCCGGCCGGGTCGGCCCCTGGGAAAGCACCTGGTGCCCGAACTGCCGCGCGAAGCTAATAGACCGCCTCGGTTACCTTGTGCGTGAATACAACCTCAGCCCGGACGGCAAGTGCCCGGGTTGCCGGACCCTGATCCCGGGGATATGGCCGGCTGCCGGGGATGCGGGCGTTTCTGGCGTCGAGGTCGGGGCTGGTTACGGCAGCCGCTTGCCGCGGCGCGTGCGCGTGGAATGAGCCATGGCACGGCTTGTCACAACCGATATCAAGAGCGTCCGTCCGCCCGCGGTGGCGGGCCGGTTTTATCCGGCCGATCCCGGCGAGCTTCGTGAGCTGATCGGCTCCCTCCTCATCCAGGCGCCCCCCGCAATCGGCCCGGCGCCCAAGGCCCTGATCGCGCCCCATGCCGGGTACATCTACTCCGGCCCTATCGCCGCGTCGGCCTATGCGCAACTGGCCCCGGCGCGGGAGCTGGTCAAGCGGGTGGTGCTGATCGGCCCATCCCATTACGTTGCCCTGGATGGCCTGGCTGCGACCTCTGCCGAAGCCTTCGCGACGCCCCTCGGGACGGTGCCGGTGGATGTCGCATCCCTTCGCCAGATTGAGTCGTTGGCGCGGGTCAGGGTGCGGGATGAGGCCCATGCCCGGGAGCATTCCCTGGAAGTGCAATTGCCCTTCCTGCAAACGGTCCTGGACGGCTTCACCCTGGTTCCGCTGGCGGTAGGGAACGCCACGATGGAGGAGATCTGCCGGGTTATTGATCTCCTCTGGAATGGACCCGAAACCTGCTTTGTGATCAGCTCCGACCTCAGCCATTATTACGACTCCCAAACCGCCCGGCGCCTGGACCAGGCCACGGCGGCGGCCATTGAGGCGTTGGAGCCCGATGCCATAGGGGAGGGCCAGGCCTGCGGCCGGATTCCCATTTGCGGCTTTCTGCACGCCGCGCGGCGGCACGGTTTGCGCGCCCGCACCGTTGACCTGCGCAACTCCGGCGACACCGCCGGCACCCGCGACCGGGTGGTCGGCTACGGGGCTTTTGTGTTCGAACAGGACGCCAGGGTGGATTGAAGGAGTCGTAGCCGCCAACGGACGTTGGCGGCTACGGGGTTTTTGTGTGTTCGGCAGCCGTCAATTTGACCGCAAATCGCGTTGACGTCCGTGCGCGCTTAGGTATCCTCAGCGGCTCTGTTCGCAAGATTAGATTTTATGCCAAAGCTAACTGTCAAAGACCTGAACGTTCGGGGCAAGCGGGTGTTTATCCGCGTGGATTACAATGTGCCGATGGAAGAGAAGGACGGCCAGATGGTCATTACCGATGACACGCGCATCGTGGAGACCCTGCCCACGCTCCGACTGCTGATCGAGCAGGGCGGCAAGCTCATCCTGGCGGCCCACATGGGCCGGCCCAAGGGCAAACGCGAGGCCTCGATGTCCCTTCGCCCGGTGGCTGTCAAGCTGGAGGACCTGCTCGGCCGCCCGGTGGCGTTCGTGGACGATTGCATCGGTGAAAAGGTCGAGAAGATAGTCGGCGCGATGGAGCCCGGCGACGTGGTGCTGCTTGAGAATGTCCGCTATTACAACGAGGAAGAGGCGAATGATCCCGCGTTTGCGGAGAAGCTCGCCAAGGTGGCCGATGTGTATGTCAACGACGCCTTTGGCGCAGCCCATCGTGCCCATGCCTCGACCGAGGGGGTGGCGCGGCTGGTGGCGAAGCGCGGCGGCCAGTGCGCGGCGGGGCTGCTCATGGAGCGCGAGCTGAAGTTCCTGGGGGAGGAGTTGGACAAGCCGGCGCGCCCGTTCGTCGTCATCCTGGGCGGAGCCAAGGTGTCGGATAAGATCCAGGTCATTGACCGGCTGCTGGAGAAGGCGGATTCGATCCTGATCGGCGGGGCGATGGCCTACACGTTCCGGCTGGCGCAGGGGTGCCAGACCGGCAAATCCCTGATCGAGGCGGACAAGACCGATGTCGCCAAGGCCGCCCTGGCCAAGGCCAAAGAGCGCGGCGTCAAGTTCCTCCTGCCGGTGGACGACGTCGTCGCCGTGCCGGTCAAGACCGACAAGCTGGACAAGAAAGGCAAGCCGGTCATTGATTACCAGGACGTCCGCATCAACACCGACCTGAACTGTCCGGCGGACGCAGCCGGGCTGGATATCGGCCCGGCAACGGCAGCCGCATTCTCGCAGGAGGTTGCCGGCGCGAAGACGATTCTCTGGAACGGGCCGATGGGGCTGTTCGAGGACAAGCGTTTTGCCGAAGGCACCAACGCAGTCGCCCGCGCGGTGGTGGACGCCACCCAGAAGAGCGGCGCCAAGAGCATCATCGGGGGCGGGGACAGCGTGAAGGCGCTCAACAAAGCCAGGCTGGGGGACAAGGTCACCTTTATGAGCACCGGCGGCGGTGCGAGCCTGGAATTCCTGGAAGGCCAGGTCCTGCCGGGTGTGGCGGCGTTAAGCGACAGATGATTTTAACGCAGAGGCGCGGAGCTAATATTAGAATACAAGCTATGAATAAAGAACGGAAACTGATTATTGCGGGCAACTGGAAGATGAATAAGACCGTGGCCGAGGCGCTGGACCTCGTGCGCGGCCTTAAGCTTGAGCTGGCGAACGTGAAAGAGGTGGACATTGTTGTCTGCCCCCCATTCACGGCGCTGAGCGAGGTGTCCAGGGCCATCCTCGACTCCAACATCCGGCTGGGCTCCCAGACGATGAGCGAGCATAACTTCGGCGCCTACACGGGCGAAATCGCCGCCGGGATGCTCAAGGAGTTTTCGGTGCGCTACGTCATCCTCGGCCATTCGGAGCGGCGCGCCTACCAGAAAGAGTCGAACGAGCTGATCGCCACCAAGGCCCTGGCGGTGCATGCCGCATCGCTCAAGCCGATTGTGTGCGTGGGTGAAACCCTGGCCGAGCGGGAGGGCGGGCAGACCGAGAAAGTGCTGGAAACCCAGGTGCGCGGAAGCCTGGCCGGGCTGAGCAAGGACCAGATGGCGGAGACGGTTTTGGCCTACGAGCCGGTCTGGGCGATCGGCACCGGCAAGACCGCCACGACGGCCCAGGCCCAGGATGCCCATGCCTTTATCCGGGGTGTGCTGGTGAAAATGTTCGACGAAACAGTTGCCCGGCGGGTCCGGATCCAATATGGTGGGAGCGTCAAGCCGTCGAACGCCCGCGAGCTGATGAGCCAGCCGGACGTGGACGGCGCGTTGGTAGGCGGCGCTGCCCTGGAGGCGCGCAGCTTTGCGGATATAATCAAGAATTCGATCTAGAAAGAGAATATGGGCTTTTTTATAGGCATTTTGACGTTCGTGCTGGTGGTGGACTGTCTGGCGCTGATTCTTTTGGTGCTGATTCAGCTCCCGAAGAAAGAGGCCGGCGCGGGCCTGGCATTTGGCGGTGCCGCCACCGATGCCCTGTTCGGGGCCGGATCCGGCAATGTCCTGACCAAGGTCACCAAGTATGCGGCTGGAATCTTCTTCGTCCTGGCCCTCCTGCTCTCGGTTTTGCAGAGCAACTTTCATAGCCGCAGCATCAAGGCCTTCAAGGAAGCGATTGAGAAGACCGGCCCCGCGCCCTCGGCTGCGGTGACGCCCCCGGCGGCCTCCGCGCCAGCCGCTGCCGCCGTTGCCGGCTCCAACGCCGCCACGGTGACACCGCCCGCAGAGTCCGCGACCATGCCTGCCGCCCCGGTAAAGCCGGCCGCGGCCGCCGGGACGAACAAGTAGCTACCGGCTCAAAGCTGCCGCGGCATTGGTTCCGCCCGCCACGCGGACGGTCGAGCCGCTTACCAATGAATCCGACGGGTTGAGAATCACCCGATCCCTGGCGGTCACTCCGCCTAGAATCTCAACGGTTGGCCCAAAGTCCCGGCCCATGGCCACAATGCGCAGCTCCACTTTGTTGTCCGCGCCCACGACCCCCACCTGTGTGCCCTCGGCGCGGAAGAGCAGAGTGTTCGAGGGCAACGTCAGCGGAGGATCCAGCTTCATTTCGTTGAACCGCACCTGGGCATAGGTGCCGGCCAGGATTTCGCCGGGTGTATTGTCCACCTCCAGCTCGGTGAGGAGCGTGCGGGAGTCGGCGCTCATGGCTCCGGAGGTTCTTACCACCTTCGCCGGAAATGAGCGCCCGGGCAGCTCCTGGATTGTCAATTCGGCCATCTGGCCGGGGGCCACGCCACGGGCCGTCGCCTGGGGCACGCGAACAAACACTCGCAACCTGCCGGTCTGCGCCAGGCGAAACAGCTCCTTATTGCTGCCGGCCGCGATGAGCTGGCCGATGTCGGTGCCCCGGGCTGTGATAGTGCCTGCGAACGGGGCGGTGATCCGCTCGAACGACTGCAGCTCCTCCAAGCGGTGCACGTTGGCTCGCGCCGCCTCGACGGTGGCGGACTTCAGCTCCGCATCGGCTTGCTTTTCCGCCGCCTCCTGCTCGCTGACGCTGGCGCTCTTGAGCAGGTCGGCCCAGCGCGCCGCGGTCATCTTCGCCAGCGCCAGGCCTGCGTCGGCCTGAGCAAGCTGGGCGCGGGTCTGGGCCAGTTCCTGATTCAGCTCCGGGGTGTCGATTTCGGCCAGCAAATCCCCCGCCTTGACCTGGGCCCCGATATCCACCAGGTAACGCTTGAGATAGCCGCTGGTGCGGGCGTAAATCGGGGCTTCGACGAGAGCCTTAATTTCAGCAGGCAACGTCAGCCCGGCAGCAGCCTTGCCCGGCACCGGAGTTACGATGCTGACGGTCTGGATGGCCAGATCCCGTGTCTCGACGCGCAGCACATTGCGGTGGAGCCAGCGGGGAACCAGGCCGGCTGCCGCGCCAATGGCGACGAGCGCCGCCGCCACCAATGCGGCGTGGCGCAGCTTCTTGCTGGCCGCCGCGTCGGCTGCCGGGATCGGCCCCGCGGGGTCCGGGGCAGGGGGGGGGATGGCCGGTCCGGGTGTTTGAGAGGTGCTCATAGTTAAAGTCAGGCAGCGGCTGGGCGTCTGCCGCCAGCCGCAGGCTCGAAATCAGAAGGTGCCTTGACGATCGCAGCGGCGCGCCGATGCAGCAGGCTGAAGACGACCGGCACGAAGAACAGGGTGGCGATGGTAGCCATGATCAGGCCGCCAACCACGGCGCGGCCCAGCGGCGCGTTCTGTTCGCCGCCCTCCCCCAGCGCCACGGCCATGGGGAGCATTCCGATGACCATGGCCGCCGCCGTCATCAGCACCGGCCGCAGGCGGCTAACCCCCGCTTCCCAGGCCGCCGCCAGGGGGTCCATGCCTTGCAGCAAGTCGTTGCGGGCAAAGGTGACCACCAGCACGGAGTTTGCCGTGGCGACCCCCAGGCTCATGATCGCTCCCATCAGCGCCGGCACACTGACCGTCGTGAGCGTCAGATGCAGCGCCCATACCACGCCCGCAAGGGCGCCCGGCAGGGCGGTGATGATGATGAACGGATCGAGCCAGCTCTGAAAGTTCACCACGAGCAGCAGGTAGATCAGAACCATCGCCATCACCAATCCAATCCCCAGGCCGATGAAGCTGGAATGCATCGTCTCGGCCTGGCCGCGCAAGGTGATTGAGCTGCCCCGGGGAAGCTCCTTTTCCGCCTGCGCCACGAGCGGCTGGATTTCGCGCAGGACGCCGCCCAGGTCGCGTCCGCTGACGCCGCCGAAGATGTCAATGACCGGCATCACATTGTAGTGCGAGATCACCGGAGGCCCGGCGGTGCGGGTGGCGGTGGCGACGTTGGCCAGCAGTTGCCCATTGCCCTCCCCGGGCTGGCTGGCGTTGATTGGGATGGAATTCAGCGCCGACAGCGAATCCATGTGGTGCTCGGGGACCCGGACGTTGACCAGGTATTGGATGCCGACGCGGTTATCGAGCCAATAGACCGGCGACACCTGCTGGCTGCCGCTCAGGCTGAGCAGGACCGAGTTGGCAATGTCACGCTCGGACAGCCCCATCCCGGAGGCCCGGGTGCGGTCAATGGACAGGCTGATCCTGGCCAGGTCCGCCGGCTGCTGCACGCGGACGTCCACCGCGCCCGGCACCCGGCGGATGTTATCCGCGAGCCGCCCGGCGATCTCGCGGTTCTTCGCCTGGTTGCGCCCGACCAGTTGAATATCGAAAGGGGCGGGCAGGCCAAAGCTGATGGTCTGGCTCACAATGTCCGCCGGCAGAAAGTAGAAGGTGTTCCCCGGGAACTCCCGGTTGAGCCGGGCGCGCAGCCGGCTCACGTGCCCGGCGGTTGGGCTGTGCCCGGGGCGAAGCGAGACGAGGATATCGGCATCGCCGGTGCCGACCAGGCCGCTGTCGTTATAGGTCAGGTTGAGGCTCGAGGATGGGATCCCTATGTTGTCCAGCATGCCGCGGAATTCATCGGCGGGGATTTCCTGCCGGATGGCCGCCTCGACCTCGTCCACCAGCTTGGCGGTTTCCTCGATGCGCGTTCCGCTCCGCGCCCGGAGATGCAGCCGGAATTGCCCGGCATCCACGGACGGAAAGAAGTCCTGCCCCAGCTGCGGCAGGAGCAGCATCGAGCCGGCGCAGAATGCGAGAAAGATCAGCGCAAAGGGGACTCGGTGGTGCAGGACAGCGCCCAGCAGCACGCGGTAGCTCTCGCGGAAACGATCGAAGCCCCGCTCGAAGCTCGTCTGGATCGCGGCCAGCGGCCGCAGCCAGGGGGGCGTGGCGTCCGGGGCGTGGTCGGAGTAGTGGTCCGCGTTCCGGTAGAACCACATCACCAGCGTCGGGACGAGCGTGCGCGACAGCACATAGCTGGCGAGCATGGCAAAAACCACCGCCTCGGCCAGGGGCAGGAACAGGTAATGGGCAACGCCTGTCAGGAAAAACATCGGCACAAACACGATGCAGATGCAGATCGTGGATACAAAAGCCGGCATCGCGATCTCCTGCGCGCCATCCAGGATGGCGTCATTGAGCGCTTTGCCCGAGGCCATGTGCCGGTGGATGTTCTCGATCGCCACGGTGGCATCGTCCACCAGGATTCCCACCGCCAGCGCCATGCCCCCCAGCGTCATCAGGTTGATCGTCTCCCCCAGCGCGCTCAGGATAGTGATGGACGTCAGCACCGACAGGGGGATGGAGAGCGCAATGATCAACGTGCTGCGCCACGAGCCCAGGAACAGCAGAATCATCAGCGCCGTGAGCGCGGCGGCAATGATGCCCTCCCTGATCACGCCGGAAATAGCCGACCGGACGAAGATGGATTGATCGGCGAACTCCTTCATGCTCAGGTCCTGCGTAAGCCCGCTGATGACGCCCGGCAGGGCCTTCTTGATGCCGCTGACCACGTTCAGCGTCGAGGCGCCGCCGGTTTTATAGATGGTGAGCAGCGCGCCCCGCACGCCCTCGTTGCGCACGATATTCTGCTGCGGCTGGTAGCCATCCCGCACCTGGGCCACATCCCGCACGCGGATAACCGCGCCGTTGACGGTCCGGACCGGCAGGTCGCCCAATTCGTCCATCAGCTTGGGGCTCGAGTTAAGTTCCACCGGGTATTCGGTGCCGCCGATCTTGGTGGTGCCGCTGGGGAGGATCAGGTTCTGCGCGCTCAGGGCATTGACCACGTCCGGCG
>JAPLUA010000339.1 GCA_026397855.1 Verrucomicrobiota bacterium
ATGCCCTGCTTGGTGCTCCCCGGCACCGGGACGCTGACCGAGGGCTATTATGGCCTCGGCCTGTTGTGGCGTACCAAGGCCATCCCGAACGCGAAAGTGTTTTACTGCCCGAGCCAGAAGGCCTCGGCGGATATGACTTACGACTACTACAGCCAGGTGGCCCCCTGGCCGTCCGTGCCGGTTGAGCCTGGGAAGACGGAAGGCAGGATCCGTGTCTGCTACAGCTACTTCTTCCAAAGGAAGGAGCTTGAGGTTTTCCAGGGCTCCATTCTGCCCAAGGTTACCTACGACAGGATTCCCCTCGAGTTCGGCCAGCCGGGCACTACCTACCAGGCTTCTGGCCCCGTCAAGCTGACCCTCCTGGATCCCAATAAGAGCATCACGACCGACCTGGCCCAGTCGTTGAGCGCTGCGCCCCACCAGGATAACGGAATTGCCGGCCTGAATGCGCTCTACACGGACGGACACGTGAAATGGCAGAGCGCCCGGCGTACCCCCCAGGCCTTCGCCCCTTCTCTCTGGGCCAGCCCCGGCAGCGACGAGCTCAGTTTTCGCCGGCTGGCGAACATGTGGCAGCCGTAGGGCCGGTTTTCCGGCCCCAATGTCTGAAAGACCCAAGCCGGAACAACAGGGCTTGGGATTTGGACATTCTGAGGGCTGGAAAGCACCCAAAGGGATTTCATCACTCAGCCCAGCGCGTTACGCGTTGCCCTGGGTAAGATGACGGAAAAGCCTCCCCAACCCTGAACCTGAATCCGGCAGTTCAGAAACCATGGATGGCAGGATGACACGGATGGGAACGGGCAATCCGTGGTTCAACATCGAACATCGAACATTGGATGGCTACGCTGTCACCCGCATCACGCTCCCCGCTTCCCCCTCCCAGTCCGCCGGCTCTTAAACAGCTCCATCTGCGGGTCCTTGAAGAAGTCATAGTTCTTCAGGATGCGGATGATCTGAAGCAGGTCGGACTTCTGGTAGTTGCGGTTGATCTCCGTCTCACTGACCAGGTCGGCGAGCATCGTGCGGAAGGGGATCACCGCGTCAATGCCCTTGGATCGGAGCAGGGCGATGCTTTCGTCGCGGGCGGCGGGGGCCTGGGGCAGGGCGGGCACTACCAGGATCTTCAAGAGGGTGCCTTCTGTGCCGAAGGCGCGGGCGGCCTGCTGGAACACCTTGGGCTGCACAAAGCGGAAAATCTCTGGCGCGTGAGTCAGCACCGCGGAGCTGAATGTCTCCGTGTGCCACCCCTTCACCACCACGATGGCGCGCTCGACGAAGGGCAGGTCTGTTGATCCCAGCACAAAAGGCAGCGCGCCCTCGTGCGGCTGCGGGTGCGGATTCAAGACAAAGAAATCAATGTCGTCGTCATTCACCCGGCGGGTCTGGCCGATATACTTGCGGTGCTGGCGGACGAGGAACTCGCGCAGTTCAAAGAACTCGCGGACGATGGTTTCGCTGACGGCGGACATGGGTTAGCGGGGGGATGCGGGTTGAGGTTGGATGGCCCCGGCCAGGAGCGCGGCCGGGACTCGCTGGCCGAACTCGACCTGCCCGATGCTGCGGGCGAGCACGAACTTGACCTCGCCGCCGCTGACCTTTTTGTCGAGCTGCATGGCGGCCAGGAGGCGCTTCTGTTGCGGGGGGCTTAAGCGGACCGCGACGGGCAGGCCGGCGCGCCCGAAGAGGTCTGTGATGCGCCCGACGTCGCCCGGGGGCAGGCCGAGGAGTCGCGCGGAGAGCGCGGCGGTGGCGACCTGGCCGATGGAGATGGCCTCGCCGTGCAGATACTTGCCGTAGTGCGAAATCGCCTCGAGCCCGTGGCCGATGGTGTGGCCGAAGTTCAGGATGGCTCGCAACCCGCCCTCGGTCTCGTCCTGCCGGACCACTTCCGCCTTGATTTCACAGCAGCGGGCCACCACGGCCGCGAGGATTGCCGGGTCGCGCCGCAAGAGCGCGGGCAGGTCGCGCTCCAGGCGCCGGAAGAGCGCCGCGTCGTAAATAATGCCGTACTTGATGACCTCGGCGAGCCCTGCCCGGTATTCGCGCTCGGGCAAAGTGGCCAGCGTGTCCAGGTCGCACAGCACGAGCCGCGGCTGGTAGAAGGCCCCGACGAGGTTCTTGCCCGCCCGCAGGTTGACGCCCACTTTGCCGCCGACGGAGCTGTCCACCTGCGCCAGCAGCGTCGTGGGCACCTGCACAAACGCGATGCCGCGCAGGTAGGTGGCCGCCACAAAGCCGGCCAGGTCCCCCACCACGCCCCCGCCCAGCGCCACGATGAACGACTTGCGCTCCAGCCGTTGCGCGGCCAGTTGGTCGTAGCAGGCCTGGACGGTCTTGAGGCTCTTGGCGGTCTCGCCGGCAGGCACGGTGATCAGGGTGGAATCAAAGCCCTCCCGGCCGAGGGCGTTCAGCAGGGCCTTGCTGTATCGGGGGGCGACATGGGTGTCGGAAATGATCGCGCAGCGGCCCTGGAGCTTAAGCCGGGCACAGTGGTCTGCCAGCCGGGCCAGCAGGCCCGTGCCGATCCGTATCTCATAGCTGCGATTACCGAGGGCTACCTTAACGATGCGCACGCGCCTAGAATAGGGTTTGGGGCTCCCGCTTCAAGTCTTATGCGAACAATGCGGCTTGTTAGGTTCCCGGCGCCCGCTTACCTTTGCCGGATGGCAAAGCAGAAGCCCGCGCGCATCACCGGCGTTAACCCTGAACGACCATGAGCGCCCCAGCCAACGCAACCGACCCGGCACCCGCCTCCGTGCCGGCCGCCGTTTCACCCGGCAGGAGATTTCACCACACCTTCTGGCTGCTGAACTCCATCGAAATGTGGGAGCGCCTGGCGTTCTACAACCTGCGCGTGATGGCGCCCATTTACATCATGCAGGCGGACAACCCCGGCGGGCTGCATCTCACCGCCGGGGACAAGGGCATCATCTATGCCTGGTGGGCGATTTTTCAATCCCTGCTTCCCATTGTCACCGGCGGGCTGGCGGATCGCTTCGGTTACAAGCGCACGCTCTCTTTCGCGGTCAGCGCCATGATGGTGGGCTACCTCATGATCGCCTTCCTGCGTGATCTGCCTTTCATGAGCAACTACTGGGGGTTCTTCCTGTCCATCCTGACGCTGGCCACGGGCACCGCATTCTTCAAGCCCGCCATCCAGGGGTCGCTGGCTCACAATCTCACCAAGGCAAACTCGTCCATGGGCTGGGGGATTTTCTACTGGGTGGTGAACGTTGGCGCGTTCGTCGGACACTTCCTCCCGTCGTTGTTCCTGCTCAAGGGCTGGTTCGGGGCCGCCTCGAATTCGGCTGCAGCCTGGCGCAACCTGTTCCTGGCATCCGCGGTCTTCTCCTCCTTCAACCTGGTGTTCCTGGTTTTCTACAAGGATGTCCCCAGCGGCGCCTCCAGGACCGAAGGGCTGCTGCGCGTCCTGAAGCGGACGGTCGTGAACATCGCCGAGCCCCGCCTGCTCGCGTTCATGGCGATCATGTCCTGCTTCTGGCTGATGATGTACCAGCTCTGGGATCTCCAGCCCAATTTCATCGCCGATTGGGTTGACAGCTCGCGCATCGCCCGGTCCCTGGACTGGCTGCCCGGGTTTCTCTACAAAATGGCGGTGGAGAACACCGCCCGCGGAGCGATGATTCCGCAGCAGGTCCTGCTGAGCTGCAACGCTTTCTTCATCATCTGCGGCGTTGTCGGCACGGCCTGGCTGACCCGCCGGATGCGGACGCTCGAGGCCATGTTGATCGGCATGATCCTGGCGACCATCGGGGTCCTGGTCGCCGGCTGGACACAGAGCGGATGGCTGCTGATCGCCGGCATTCTGTTCTTCTCCCTGGGCGAAATGATGACCGGCCCCAAGAAGAGCGAATACCTCGGGCTGATCGCCCCGCCGGGCAAGAAAGGTCTCTACCTCGGCTACGTGAATATACCGGTGGGCGTGGGCGTTTTCGCGGGGTCATGGATCGCGGGAGTTGTCTATGGCCGCTACGGGGAGAAGGCCGTGCTGGCGTTGCGGTATCTGGCCGAGAAAACGCCCTTCGGCCAGGGTAAGGGCTGGGATGGTTCCGTAGGGACTTTGGAGGCAACCCTGGGTGTGCGGCGCACCGGGGCGATGGCCAAACTCCAGGAGGGTACCGGCCTCGATCCCGTGGCGGCGACGCAGACGCTGTGGGACACTTATCATCCGCAATATATCTGGATCCCGTTTGCCTGCATCGGTGTGGTCGCGGCGATCAGTCTCTATATCTTCGGCCAGAA
>JAPLUA010000167.1 GCA_026397855.1 Verrucomicrobiota bacterium
AGAAGCACAACCCAGCTGTCCACCTGGACCTTAAGGACACCCGGGGCCATGAAACGGAATACGAAGCGGCGCTCTCGGCCTATGACTTCGTGGTCCGTGCGATGGACTCAAAGGCGGTCCGCGTTTCCGTTGCGATCAACGGCAAGGCCATCCCCCCGGCGCCGGGTTCGGCCGCGGGCGTTTGGTTTTATGTGGACGGCGGGAAGGGAGCCCAGGCGCTCCTGACCGGCCACGCCAGCGTGCCCGGATCCTGGCGGATGACGGCGGCACTGAACCCGGGCGATGAGGTGCGGTTGTCCACGGTCCCGAATGGAGCCGGGCCTGTTGGCTTTCGAGCCGAGCCGTTATCCCCCGCGGTTCTGGATTGCCGGGCAGAGGCCAATGCGCTGGTCATCAAAGCGGTGTCCGGTTCCGGGGCGGTGCGCCTTACGCAGTTCGCGTTTCAGAAAAGCCCGGCAAGCTTCACCCCCGAACGCCGGCCTTTCTCGCGCGGCCCGGTGACCGCCTCCCCGGACCTGCACCCGGCCATCGCCGAAGCCCTGGTGGAGTGGGACTGGCGGATGCAGGACGGGATCCAGACTCCCCGCGAGCCGAGAAGCTACCGGCAGGCGATTGAGAAGCTGGTGCGGCGGACCGATGCCCTCATCGCTGAGCGGTCGGCGGCCGGGACGCTGAGCCCGGCGATGGCGTCCGCGTGGAAAGCCCTGTGCCCGGCCGGTTTGCCGCCGGCGGACGATGCTCCCGGGTGGGAGAGCCGCTGGCTCGAATTGCATCGCCTGCGCCGGCAGCTCGTGCTTTCCAACCCGCTCTTCAAGCTGCCATCGCTCCTGTTTGCGAAGCATGTCCCGTCGGTGATGAGCCACCAGCTTACCCAGGTCTATGGGTATTGTGCCCGTCCGGGCGGGGGCCTGTTCGTTCTCACGGAACCGGGGGTCAGCATGAGCACGCGTGACATCACACCGGCCGGACTCCCGCCGGGCAATTTCATGACCCCGGACCTCTCCTGGGATGCGGACAGAGTTCTCTTCGCCTATTGTCCGGTGAAGGAAGCGCCGGCCTCCTGGGATTACAACGACCAGACCAGGCCCTGGCGGTATCACATCCACGAGCTTTCGCTGGCTTCCGCCAAGGTCCGCGCATTGACCGATGGTGACACGGACAACTTCTCGCCCGTGATTCTGCCTTCCGGTGAAGTGCTCTTTCTTTCGACCCGACGCGGGGGCTACCACCGGTGCGGGCGGGGGCCGTGCTTTGTCTATACCCTCGCGCGAATGGAAGCAGACGGGCGTAACGCCCGGAGCGTTTCTTTTCACGAAACGCAGGAATGGGATCCTTCCCTGTTGAATGACGGCCGGGTCATCTACACCCGGTGGGATTACGTGGACCGCAACGCGGTGCATTATCAGCAGCTCTGGTCGTCGCTTCCCGACGGCAGCGGCGCCCGGATCTACTACGGAAACAACACATGGAACCCGACCGGGGTCTGGGAGGCGCGCGCCATCCCGGGCAGCTCGCGCATCATGGCAACGGCGGCCCCGCACCACGGCATGAGCGCCGGCTCGGTCATCCTGCTGGACACAGATCGGGGCCTCGATGGAAAGGAGCCGCTGGCTCGACTGACCCCGGACGCGCGCTTTCCCGAATCCGAGTTTCCGCTGGCGGCCGGGCCGAGCCCGACCGCCTATGACTTTGACACGCCGGCCACCAGGCACTGGGCGACGGCGCTGGTGGAACCGTGGCGGGAACAGGCTGCCCCGGAAGAGGAGAAGCGCTGGCCGGGGCATTGCTACAAATCACCCTGGCCGCTCTCCGAGAAGTTCTTCCTGGTGTCCTACAGCTTCGACCAGTTGGTCGGCGAGCCGGGGCCCAACCTTCCGAACATGTTCGGCCTCTATTTTGCCGATGCGTTCGGCAATAAAGAGCTGGTTTACCGCGATCCCGCGATCTCCAGTCTTTGGGCCCGTCCGCTCGCCAAACGCACCCCGCCACCCGAGCCGCCCGCTCTCAAGCCTCAACCCTCAACCCCCGCCCATTTCGCAGGGGAGAGCGGGACGTTCTTCATGAGCGACGTCAAGCAGAGCTGGCCCCGGCTGCCCGGCGACATGCCCATCACGCACCTGCGCATCATCCAGGTGCTTTTGAAGACAACGCCCAATGCCGACTCCCCGAAAGTCGGCGCTGCGTTTGCCGCGCCGGGAAAACAGGTGCTGGGGACGGTGCCGGTTGAGCCTGACGGGTCGGCCCTGTTCGAGGTGCCGGCCCGCACCCCGGTGCTGTTCCAGGCCCTCAATGCGCAGGGGCGTGCGGTGCAGACGATGCGCAGCCTGGTTTACGTGCAGCCCGGCGAGCACCGGAGCTGCATCGGGTGCCACGAACAGCGAACCCGGGCGGCCTTCGCCGGCGCGCCTTCGCAGGCCCTCGGGCGCGCGCCCTCCAGGATCAAACCCGGACCGGACGGTTCGCGGCCATTCAGCTATCCGCGCCTGGTCCAGCCGGTGCTCGACCAGCACTGCGTCCGGTGCCATGACGGCAAGGAGCCGGGGCGGCCGGTGTTAACCGGCGAACCGGAAAGGGATTTCACCAAATCCTACAATGCCCTGGTCAGCCGCGTTTCCTTCACCGCATGGAACCGCCCCAATCAGAACTTTGAGCCGATGACCGAGCCGTTGCGCTTCGGTGCGATCGCCAGTCCGCTGGCGGGACTGCTGGACCGGGGGCACGGGAAGGTGACGCTGAGCCTGGAGGATCAGGAGCGGCTGAACACGTGGATGGATGCGAACGCGCTGTTCTACGGAACGTTCGATGTGAAGGAGCAGAAGAAGCAATTGCTCGGGCAGGCGATTGACGGCCCGAAAGAGTAGTTGCAGTCGGCCTTCAGGAAACGGCAGTTGAGAAACCACGGATAGACAACATACCCCTCTCCCCGACCCCACGGCTGTTGAATTAAGGTAGGCCCCGCGCGAGACGCGGCGGCTTCTCCCTCGCCTCCCCCGAGGGAGGAGAGGGCCTGGTGTTTGGGCATTCTGCGGACTGGAAAGCAGCCAA
>JAPLUA010000617.1:0-5705 GCA_026397855.1 Verrucomicrobiota bacterium
CGAGAAGGACGTGCAGTTCGTTGCCATCTGCGACGCCAAGAAATCGCAGCGCGAGGCCATCAAGCGGCTGGTGGATGCCAAGTACGGCAACCAGGATTGCGCCATGTATCGCGACATGCGCGAATTCCTGGCAAAGCGCGGAGATATTGACGCATTGCTCATCGCCACAGGCGACCGTTGGCACGCAACCGCCTCGGTCATGGCCATGCGCGCCGGCAAGGATGTTTACTCGGAGAAGCCATCCTCGATGACCATCGCTGAGGGACAGGCTGTCGTGGCCACTGCCCGGCGCTTCGGTCGTGTCTATCAGACCGGCACCCAGCGCCTGAGCGAGGACAACTTCACCTTTGCCAACGAGTTGCTTCGCACCGGCCGACTCGGCAAGATCCACACCGTCCGCGCCCACATCGCCCCGTGGGACGCCGCGGAGATGAAATTCGACTGGCTGCCCGCCGAGCCCCTGCCGCCGCGGGATGAGGTGGACTGGGACCAGTGGCTGGGGCCGTGTCCCTGGCGGCCCTACAACAGCGCCTACACGCGCGGCGGCTGGCGCGGCTATTACGATTTCCACACCAGTTGCATCGGGGAATGGGGCGCCCATACGTTTGCCCAGTGCCAGGTTGCCATCGGGGCGGGCGACACTTCCGCGGTCAAGTGCGGCTACGTCAACAACCCCACCGGGGATGGCATGGAAGCCGTCTTCGCCAACGGCGTGAAAATGGTTTTGTCCCGCGGCGACCAGTGGTGGCACGGCTCCTGTGGCGTGCGCTACGAGGGCACGGAGGGATGGGTGGCCGTCGCGGACGGTTACTCCAAGCCGGAGGTCTCCTCGCCAGCGCTGCTGGCCGACGTCTCCAAGCTCGTGAAGGATTACATGGCGCGGACGGCGCGCCCGATGAGCCATGTCCGGAACTACTTTGACTGCATCAAGTCCCGCCGCCTCACGGTGGCCAATCCCGAAATGATGCACCGCTCCATGACAACCGTCCACGCCGCCAACATCTGCATGTGGCTCAAGCGCGACATGGAATACGATCCCGCCAGGGAGGAATTCGTCAACGACGCCGAAGCCAACCGGCTCCGCTCCCGCGCGATGCGGGAACCCTGGATTATCTGAACCCGCAGTCCCCAAACCGCCACGTAATATGTTTCTTCCACGTTTCACGCTTCTCGTTTCACGTTTCACTATCCGTTCTATGCGCTCCCTGCTCGTCGCCCTTCTGCTCACGATACTCGCCGGCATCTCCCAGGCCAAACCCGCGGAGGACACGACCACGGCTCAAGTTCGAAAGCTGGTCGCGGTGATCGAATCCGACGCCTCCCAGAAAGCGAAGGCTGACGCCTGCCGCGAGCTGGCCCGCATCGGCAACAAGGAGGCCGTGGCCCCGCTGGCTGAGCTCCTGCCGGACTACTATCTATCTCACATGGCCCGCTACGGGCTGGAGACGATCCCGGACTCATCCGTGGACAAGGCGCTGCGCCGCGCGGCAACGCGGCTCCATGGCCGCCTGCTCATTGGCGTCATCGGCAGCATCGGCGTGCGCCGCGATCCGCGAGCCGTGGACCTGCTGGCCGGGCATTTGCGGAGCATGAACCCGGAGGTGGCGCAGGCCGCCGCCCGCGCCCTGGGCAAGATCGGCAATAAGAAAGCCGCAAAGGCCATCGAGGCTGCCCTGCCGTGGGCGCCGGAAGCTGACCGGGTTGCCTTTGCCGAGGGCCTGATCCGCTGCGCCGAAGCCATGGCGGCCAAGGGCGATTGCAAGGACGCCATCGCCATCTACGATCGCCTGCTCGAGCTTTCATTTCCCCACCAGGTGCGCACCGCCGCCCTGCGGGGCGCGGTTCTCGCACGGCAGAAGGACGGGCTGCCCCTGCTGGTCGAGTCCATGCGCTGCGGGGATTTCGCCCTCTTCGCCTCCGCCACCCGCGTCTCCCGCGAAATGCCGTGCTCCTGTGTGACGCTCGCCCTCGCCGGCGAACTGCGAACACCCTATACCAACCGGCAAATCCTCCTGGTTCAGACGCTCGGGAACCGCCATGACGCCGCAGCCTTGCCCGCTTTGCTGGCTGTCGCCAGGGACGGGCAAACACCCGTCCGTCTCGCTGCCATTCGTGCCGTATCCGAGATCGGCAGCTCGACCGCTGTACCGGCGTTGGCAGAACTCGTCCGCGACGCCGACAAGGACATTTCGTCGGCCGCGGAGGAAAGCCTGGCCGCGATGCAGGGTAAAGCGGCCGATGCCGCGGTCATGGCCATGCTCAACGACAACGACCCCGCCCGGAAACTCCGGGGGATGGACCTTATCGTCCGGCGCCGCATGACTTCGGCGATCCCGGCCTTGCTGGCCGCTGCCGAAAGCCCCGACCCGAAGATCCGCTCCGCCGCGGCCAGGCGGGTCGGCGAACTAGGTGGTCCGGCCGAGATGCAGTCGGTGCTCGACCTGCTGGCGAAGGCGCCGGGAGCCGGGGATGTGGAGGCTCTGGAAGAGGCGTTGATCGCCATTGGACTCAGGAGTTCCGACCGCGCCGATTGCGTTGCAAAGCTCGCCAGCCGCATGGAGGCATCGCAGCCCGCCCAGAAGTGCGCCCTGGCGCGAGTGCTGGCCGCCCTCGGGGGGCCTGACGCGCTCAAGGCCGTTCGCGCCGCCGCTAAAGATTCCAACGCCGAAGTTCACGCCGCCGCCATTCGCGCCCTGGGCGGCTGGAGCACTGCCGACGCCGCCCCCGACCTGCTTGACCTGGCCAGGAGCGCCGCGGGCGCGACGGACAAGATGATTTGCCTGCGGGGTTACCTGCGCCTTGCCGGCTCGGCCGATCTGCCGGTGGACAAGCGCCTGGCCATGTGCCGCGAGGCCTCGGCGCTGGCGAAGAAGGATGACGAGAAGAAGCTCCTCCTGGCCGCCCTCGGAGGCGTCGCCTCCGCCGAGGCTCTCGACTTGATCATGCCCTGCCTGAACGAAGCCGCCACCAGGGCGGAGGCTGCCAGCGCCGCGGTGGATGTCGCCGACAAACTCCTGAAAGACAAGGATGCCGCCAAGGTGGCTCCCCGCGTCGCAGATGCCATGGACAAGGTCGCAAGCTCCGACGCCGGCGCGGACATCGCCAAGCGCGCCAAGGAACTCCGCGACCAGGCCAAAGCCAAGGCGGGCGCCTCCGCTCATTGACGCGCATGTTTCGCCGGCATCCACGCAGATTCGAGGGTCCATCGCAAACCTTGCCGCAAGAACGCGCGAGAGCCGCGGGCGGTCCGGAGATGTGGCCCTTGCTTGCGCTCTTCGCGCTATTCCTCTGCGCCTGCCCCGGACCCGCCGCCCAGCAACCACTAACCGTAGGCAACCGCCGCCAGTTGCTGATGGACGACCGCTTCGTCCAGCAGGGCAAGGGAATCGAGTTCGTCGTTCACCCGCCCCGGAAGACCGGGGACATCTGCATCGGTTCAGAGTCCGGGGCGGCTCTCGGGGGCTATCACTCGGTGCTTTTTGAGGCGGGGATTTACCACCTTTGGTACACAGCCAGCGGAGCCGTGCTTTACGCGCGGTCAAACGACGGCATACACGGGGAGAAGCCGAACATCGAGCTGGCCGCGGGTGAGCCCGGGGCAGGAACGAACCTGCCGCCCAACCTCGTGATGGGCCGGGGCATCGGCGGGGTGAAGGCGGGGATGCACGGGCTTATGGTTTTCCTGGACCCGAAAGCTGCCGATGCCGAACGATTCAAGCTGGTGGCGAATCCCCAGGAGTTCGACAGCCAGCTCCAGGTATTCGCTTCCCCCGACGGTCTGCATTGGAAGCATGCCTGCACCAACGTGGTGACATTCAACAACAGCGTAAAGCCGCACCACCTGGACTCGCAGAACGTCATCTTCTGGGATGACCGGATCCAGAAGTATGCCGCCTACTTCCGGAAGAACACCCGCGAGCCCGGCTCGCAGGGCCGCACGGTCGCCCGCGGCGAATCGTCGAGCCTGGCCTTCTTCGGGCGGGCGGAGGATTCCCCTGTGGTCCTGCAGGCCGATCCCCAGCATGTGGTTCACTCCGGCTCGGCCATGAAGGAACGCATCGCGCTCCTGGACGTCTATACCAGCGGGACGATCCGGTATCCGTGGGCCGCGGATGCCTACTTGATGTTCCCCACCGAATACTATCACTACGGGGGGCAGATCACCGGGTTCCGCAAGGAAGCGCCGGTCAATGCGGGTGTGCTGGACACCTGCTTTGCCAGCAGCCGGGACGGGATCAGCTGGCAGCGCTATGATCACTGGCCGTTCGTCGGCCTCGGGATGAAGGGGGAGTTTGACTCGAAGCGCATCTACATGGTTTATGGCATTGTGCCTGCGACGAACGACCGGGAGCTTTACATGTATTACCTCGGCACCAGCGCCGTGCATGGCTGGGATCGGAACGACCAGAACAACCAGTTGCTGACCTCGGCCGATGTCGCGCCCACCGGGCCGGCCGCCATCAGCCGGGTGGTCCTGCGCCGGGACGGGTTCGTGTCCGTGCGGGCGGCCTTCACCGGGGGCGAATTCACGACGCCGCCGCTGCAATTCAAAGGGGAGCAGCTTTTGCTGAACGTGAACACCTCGGCCGGCGGGGAGCTTCGGGTCGAGCTGCTCGATGATCAGGGCCAGCCGATTCCGAATTACACGCTCCAGGACTGTGACCTCGTCCATACCGCCAACGAAATCAGCCGCGTGGTGAAGTGGAAGGGCGAGAGCTCAGTCAAGGACCTCGCAGCCAAACCGGTCCGCCTCCGTTTCGTGATGCGGGATGTGGACCTTTACGCCTTCCAGTTTGCCGAGCGCGGAGGTATTTGAGAAATCCGAAGGCCGAAGGTCGAAGATCGGAAAGGTGCCCGACACTGGCGGTGCATCCGCCGCTGATAGGGGCACACAAGCTCAGCGTCATTCGCACAAGCTCGATCTTCGACCTTCGGCCTTCGGCCTTCGGATTTCGGACCTCCGGCTTTATCCATTCTGCTCGAACATGCGCGGTGTCAAATAGCGCCAGAGCAGGAAGCAGGCAATCGGGTGCAACAGTCCGGCTGCGATGAAGACCGGCAGGTAGGAGAAGGTGGAGACGATGTAACCGGTGCCGAGGTTGGCCAGGATGCCCCCGATGGAGCCGGCCATCCCGGTAAACCCCGAGGCCGTGCCGACCTCGGAGCCGGGGAACAGATCGGCGGGAAGGGTCAGGAGGTTGGCTACCCAGACGGCATGGCCGAAGACGACGATGCTGGTGGCCGCGATGGCCAGGGGGGCGCCCGGCACCAGCGGGGCCAGGATTGCTGTCGGCAACAGGGCGGCGCCCGCCGCCAGCGCAAACTTGCGCGCCCGACACAGGCTCCACCCGGCCCGGAGCAACCGGCCGGAGAGCCACCCCCCCAACACGTAGCCGAAACCGCCGAATGCGTAGGGAATCCAGGCGTAGCGGCCGATCATGGTCAGATCGAAGCCCCGCTCTTTCTGCAGGTAAGCGGGCAGCCAGAAGATGATGAAGTAGATGACCGGGTCGGCAAGAAAGCGGGCGAGCATCAGCACGAGGCAGGGCCGGCTGATGAAGACGCGCTTCCAATCCACATGCGACGTGCCCGTGCCGGCGGGCGCTTCGGTCATGAGAGGGCCGAGCGCCGCGGCTTCGGCCGGGCTCAGCCAGCGGTTTCGCTGGGGCGGCTGGTAGATGACCACCCAG
This sequence comes from Verrucomicrobiota bacterium, assembly GCA_026397855.1. Taxonomy (GTDB): domain Bacteria; phylum Verrucomicrobiota; class Verrucomicrobiia; order Limisphaerales; family UBA8199; genus JAPLUA01. The sequence continues at coordinate 5,691 of JAPLUA010000617.1, forward strand.
AACAGGAGCCAGACC
>JAPLUA010000617.1:5751-14449 GCA_026397855.1 Verrucomicrobiota bacterium
GGCCCAGCGCCCCGGTGACGACGAAGGCGACACGCCAGCCATAGCGAAGTCCCAGCGTGGCGGCAAGGGGCGCGGCGACCGCAGCGCCCAAAGCGGAGCCGGTGTTGAAGATGCCGACGCCGATGGCGCGCTGCCCTGCGGGAAACCACTCTCGCACCGCCTTCACTGCCGCCGGGAAGCTGCCGGGCTCCATGAGGCCGAGCAGAAACCGGAACCCTGCCAGCGACCATTTATTCCAGGCCAGACCATGGAGCATCTGGGCGATGGACCATCCGCCCACGAAGAGGATGAAGCCGGCCCGGGTGCCGACGCGGTCCACGACCCATCCGGACACGACATACATGACCGCGTAGGCGGCCAGGAAGAGGCTCACGAGGTGCGAGTAGTCGGTTTCGCTCAGGGCGAGGTCCTTGCGGACGTCGCCGATCAGGACCGAAAGGGTAAGCCGGTCGGTGTAGTTGATCATCGTGACGGCCAGCAGGAGGCCGGCGATGATCCAGCGCAGCCTGGGAATTGCGAAGCGGCGCATCACTCAGTGCTGGCTGAGCAGTTGAACTCCCAGGATCAGGCTCCTTGGCAGGTGGAACGGGTCCTTGACCGGGAGCGCGACGAAGTTCTTCAGCGGCACGCCCTGGCGGTCGAGGCGCTGCCGCCACTCTCCCACCTCGGGCATGGAGAAATGGTCAAACGACCACTGGTGCAGGCGGTTGTACCAATTGTCACACCAGGATGCGCCCGTCAGCGACCGGGCCAGCAGCACCGCGTAGAGCGCCTCGGTGTGCGGCCACCACAGCTTGGTGGCTGAGTTCGGAAAGAAGGGGGGGTGACCGGCAATGTCCACCCCGAGCCGCAAGCCGCCGTGCAGGTCGTCCCATCCAAGTTCCAGGTGCCACCGGATGACTTCTGCCGCGCGCTGGATGGTATCATGGTCGCCCTGGCGGAGGGCGTGGTGCATGACGAACCACATGGATTCGATGGCGTGCCCGGGCATGACAAAGGTGCCCTCGGACGGAGGAACTTCGCGATACTGATAGTCGAGGAACTCCAGCAGGCACCGCCGCCCGGGCCGCACAAAATGGTTCATCACGCGACCTGCATAATCGTCCGCCACGGCTTCAATGGCGACGTCGCCGGTGGTCTGCGCCAGTTCGCTGGCCACGGAGGTAAGGATCATGGGCACGCCGTGGTTGCGGCGGTTGGGCGGCAACGCGTAGGGGGCCGTCTCGGCAAAGCCGGGCGCATCAACACGCCGGCAGATGCTGTCAAATGTGCTCCGCGCAAGGTCGAGCAGCTCCGGGTCCGGCACGGCGCGGCAGTATTCGCTGAGGCCGTAAACAACAAAGCAGTCGGAGTAGATGCTGGTCGCCCCCTCGATCACCTCCCCTTCCCGCGTGGTCCGATACACCCAGCGCCCTTCCTTGTCACGGCCGTGCCGCAGCAAGAACTGGATGGTGCCCCGAGCCCAGTCCAGGAACTCGGGTCGTCTTTCGATGCGGTTGTAGAGGGCCGCACACACCCACACCCAGCGCGCTTGCGACCAGATGTACTTCTCGGTGCTGATCCGCGTGCCGTTCTCCTCCATGCAGGACAGCACCCCGCCGTGTTCAGAGTCCACGCCGTGGCGCGCCCAGAAAGGAACGATGCCATCAAGGAGCAGTTCGCGATACTGGCGGCAGACGGAATCGGTGTTTATCATGCGCGGTGAAATGCTGCGCAGAGGCGCGGTAGGCTGTCAATCCTCCGGGCGGGTGCGCAGGGCATGATCATGAGCCTGCAACCCGAATAGCGGTAACGATGAAAGAACCGGCCGGATCACAGGCCTTTCGGGCACGGACCGAACCACCCCATGCATGCATGCTGCTCGATCCGACGGCAAGAACTCAGGCCGCTTTGGGGCCGTCCGGTGGAGCTGCCGCCTCCAGGCGTGCCAGCCTTTCCGAGAATTTGGCCATCGTATCCGGCTCGGAGAGGCGTTCCTGCTGGTGCCGGCTGAAGGCGGGATGGCCGACCCACCAGTCTACGCCGATTTCCTTCGCCTTGTCCACGGAACAAATCAGCAGCCGGATCTGAATGGTCAGCAGCTCGATGTCCACGATCTTCACCTTGATATCGCCGGCGATGACAATGCCCTTGTCCAATATCCGTTCCAGGAGGTCGGCCAGCGTAGCACCGCTGGTGGAGTGTCCGATGTGTCGTTTTGTTGTCATAGCAGTCAGAGCAGTTTGCCCAGTGGTCCGAGGTCGAGGTTCAGGTCTTCTTCCGGGAGGCCGAATTCCACGCGCATCCGCTCAATCTCCCGGGCCTGGTTCATGAGCGTCACGCCGAGCCGCTCAATCTGGTCCGCGGTGAGCGACCCGCCCTCAATGCGCCGCAGGGACTGGCGCTTCAGGAGTTCGTGCAGGACTTTGATCAAGGTCAGAACCAATTGGCCCAACCCATTCTTCTTCCGATTGGGATCGGCGAGAGCGTTGGAGATGAAGCCGGTTTCTCCGGCCAGGGCGCTGGAGGGATGTGGTCCGGCCTGGTCCGCCAACGGCGGCGTGAAAGGGGCGCTGACAGGGCGATTGGCGGGCGGATGGGCGGGCATTTCCTCTCCCGGGATGGGGCGTGTGTCGCTCCGTGAATCCGGGTCCGGACGAGACCCGGCGTTTGCCGGGGCGAGCACCCTGCCGCTCTCGACCGAGGTGACAACCAGTTGCAGCCCCAGATAGATCAATTCCACGTCGGCCACCGAAAGTGTTACCTCGCCGAGCGCCACGACGCCGGTGTCCAGAACCTTGTCCAGGGCTTCGCACAGGGAAACATGCCGGGTTCGCTGGGGGTGGAATTCAGACATGGGGGACGTCCTTTGGGGCCGGGGTGGCATAGAGCGCCTGGCCGAGTTCGCCCAAATGCGTCAGACCACGAGGCTCCCCGCGCCGATACACCAGCACTTGCACCACGGTGGGGAACGCCTTCCGGAACTTCTGTTCGATGGCCCCCTCGCGGCGCCGCAAAGCGGAGCATAAAGGGCAATCGCTCGGCGGCGTGGCTAGATTGAGGAAAAGCAATGGCGCGTTGACCTGCATCCTCTGGCAGGCGGCCAGCAGGTCTTTGGTTTCTTCAAAGGCCATCTCTGTAAGGATGGTCACGCCGTAGAGGGCGCACTGGACCGGATCGGCCAGCATCGTACGCAGCCGTTTGAGGGCTTTGGACATTTCCACCAGCCGTTGCGATACCTTGGGCAGGCGAAAGAGAGGAACAAACCAAAGAAGACCTTTAGCCAGCGATCAACCAACTCCGGCATTTCCAGGAGCCGGATTAAATGCCCTGTGGGCGCGGAATCCAGGACCAGCGTGTGGTATTGGTTTTGATCGCACAGGTCCATGACCCGGGTGAGGGCCATGACTTCGTCCAGCCCCGGGGGTGAAAGATCCACGATTCGCTCCATCGCTTCCCGATCGAAGGCCAGGTCCATATCGGGCAAAAGGGAGCGGAGGAACGACCGTAATTCCTCGTGGTAAAGTTGCTTCAGGGCGCGGAATTCGGCTGCGGCATCAATCTCCAGCGCGCTCAAGCCCGGGCAAATCCGTTTGGGCGCCGGGCCGACTGGTACGCCCAGGCAGTCGGCCAGCGAGTGTGCGGGGTCGGTGGACAAGAGCAGAACCTCGCGCTTGGGCGAGTCTTGAGCCAGGCGCATACTGGTGGCGCAGGCCATCGTGGTCTTGCCCACGCCGCCTTTTCCGGCGAAGAGCAAGAGCGATTTCTCGCCGGGCGGGCGGGCGGCCGCTTCGACCCAAGGAGGCATTGGTGAAATGGGTGTTTCCGGAGCCACCGGCGTCTTAGTCAAACGCGTCACTCCTTGCCAAAACGCCTGGAGGCCATCGGCGCCGCAAACTTCGTTCGGATAAAGGGGCACGCCCCACCACGTGTAACGAGACAAACTCCGGCTGCCGAATATCTCGCTCAAGATGCGGCTTTGCTGCACGAGGCCGTCAGCGCAGATCGCGCATCCGTTTTTGGGGATCAGCCGGTTGACCACAATATCCTCCACCGGAACCTGCGCGCGTTTGAGTTCTGCCAGCAGGAAGCGGGTTTCGCTGAGGCTCATCTCTTCCGCCAGCATGACGGGCACAAACCGGCTGCTCTTGGAATCCTGGAGCAACGCTTCCATCTGTTTGACTGAGGCGGCCAGTTCTTCCAGGAAAGCGTCCATCTCGTCAAGTGTGACAGCGTCGTTGAACAACTTCCTCATATACCGGTGTTTAGCCAGCAACGCGTCCAAAGCTCCTAGCCAATTCCGGAGCAACGCGGGCATACCCAGCAACCGGAGCGTGTGGCCGGTGGGGGCAGTATCCACCACGATGGTTTGGTAACGCCGGGAGGCAACCCAGCGGGCAATTTCCAGCGAAGCCATCAGTTCGTCCAATCCCGGCAGGGAAAGGTCCAAAAAGCGGCTGATGTCGTAGTGGTCGAGAAAGGTTCCTCGGGAAGCAATCGCGTAGAGCTTGGGGCCATGCTGGCGATTGAAGGCAGCCAGACAGGCCTGGGCGTCCAATTCAGTGACCTGCAAATTGGGTGGCACCGTTAATCCGCCCAGGCTGTCCGCCAGCGAATGGGCCGGATCGGTGGAAACCAGAAGGAACGCCGACTGGGGAGCTGTTTGGGCCAGTTTGAGGGCGGTGGCGACGGCGCACGAGGTCTTGCCCACCCCGCCTTTGCCGCCGAAAAGCAAGAGACTATGTTCCTTGTCCGCCAGAAACGATGCGGTCGGCGTCTTCATGTTAAGCGAACGCAGGCTCACGGCGCCCCGGTTCCCCTCACCGAATAGACGCTGGCCGCCCCATTTGCGAGCGCCTTCGGCTTGGCTGCTACTGAGGGTGTGCCGTGCATCGGTTGGCCTATTGCTTTCTATCCCGAACCGCTCTTTCGTTCCTGAATGACATCCAACCGGTCGAGCAACTCCTTCTCGCGGATATTAAACTCCGCCTCAGTGAGTTGGCCGGTTTCCAGCATCATGTAGAGATCGCTCAAGTCGGCGGTAATACGCTCCGGTTCCGCCTCGCGTTCCTGTCGGATGGCGTTATCAACCTGTCGCGCGGCCCAGATGGTAGCGTAGATGGGAGACAACAGCAGTTTGTCAATAATCAGCATGCGTCATCCGCTTCGTTTTCGGCCGTCAAGTTTGAGGTCCATCTCGACGAAATTGTGCGGGGCCCATGGCCCGTTGAGATCGAATGCATAGTTGTTGTCAAACAGGTTGGCAGCTTGGAACACCGCGTCTTCCAGCCGCTTCTGGTCGTTGCGATCTACCAGGAAATTGAGATTGGCCACCTCGTTGACATTGCGGGGCGGCGACTGCGTGATCTCGGCGCAGCACGGGGCGATCGCCTCTTCCAGCTTCTCCGAGTGGCTTTCGCGGTCATCTTTGAGGAGCTGGTCGAACAACTGCCCCAGCTCGATCTTGTCCTCCTGACGGGCTTCGCGCTGGTTCCCCATCAAACGGTCCCGTGCGGCGCGCAATTCCGGGTGAAAATCAATGAAATACTCGAAGATATTGGGCACATCCCACCTGACCCGCAACCCCATTTCCACTTTGCCGGCCACACGTTCCAGTTGTCCCAGAAACGCCTTCTGGTTGAGCGAAAGCAACCGCCGAACCGCTTTCAAATCGTCGGCGATGGTTCCAAATGCCATCGGCAAGACGGTGCTGTCCAGCATCAGCCGCCGGAGGACTTCTTTGTGGGCTATCAGGTGGGCGCGTTCGGGGCGAAGCTTCTGGTGGACGCAATCACTTACCACGGCCGCCACGTGGCCATTGCTAACCCCATACACGGGGCTGCCGTCAATGCCCACGACATCATCATAGGTGCGGTCCTCGTCGAGGGCTGCGATGGCATAGAGGCATTTCCCTACTTTGGGCAGGCTGGTTTCGCGTGTCGTATTTATAGCTTGTTTCATTTGTCTTGCGCTGAACTTACACCAAGCCTTGGCCCTTGCACAGTCGGCAATAGAAAATTCCATCGGCGCCCGTTTGCCTGCACGCCGTGCAGGGGGCGGCCTGGGCCCGGACCTGTCCCGTCCCCGTTCCTTCGCAAGCTAAGCAGGTCAGTTCTCCATTTTCCCGGCCGGTGCCGCCGCAGCGCAGGCAGGTGGCCACGGGCGGAATAACGCGAATCTTGCCCGTGGCACCGCAGACCGGACATCGGCCGCCCAACTTGGCGTCCACCCCATCGCCGTTGCAGAAACCGCAGGGCACCACGCCCTCAAAGCGCCAGTTCCGTTGTCTCCCGGCCACAGGTCCAATGAGCGAACTATTCGTTGGCATGGCCGGGAGCGTAAGGAACTTAGCGCTGGTGCCTCTTGCGGCAGGCCAGCCGCTGGTGCTCAAATCGAATCCGACCCCGATCCAAAGCCTCACTTGGCACGCCGGTGGAGGTTCTGCCGGAGCGAAAGCTCTTGATTTGCCGCACGGTCCGAAGGGTGGCGGCAGACTTGAAGGGGAGCTTGGTTCCTTGGTTCCTGGCATAGCTCATTTCTCCTCGTCAGACTGTCGGTCCACCGACGACGCGAGCTTGACCGATTTGAGTTTGCCATCCTCACTCTTGATTTCCATGATGGCTTGGCAGGCGTAACATTTGATCTGGCCCGCGTAGTCATCATACGCGTCGTCCACCTCCACTTTATAGCCGCAGGAAAGGCAGTTAATCTTCATAATCTGTTCTGGGGTTGCCCTCGTCGCACTCTAAATCGTGTTCCGACGGTCAATACTGGAATTTAAATCCGCTGGCATTGCCCGGCTCCGGGCAATCCCGGACTGGCCGGGAAGACTTGATCGGCCGCCGGACGGGCGGGCCGGGGCCTTCCTTGCCCAGGCGTTGCAACAGAGAGGCTTTTTCGATTTCCACCTTCTGCAGGCGGGCATGGACGTTGTTTAACCGCATCATCAGGGTGTCCCGCTCGGTTTCGCGCCGGAACTTCTCCATCTCCAAGGCGGTGATCGCCATATAGGCCTTGTATGGGACAAGAACCTGGTCCGGTGCGCCAGAACGGGTGCGGATGTCCTTTACGCTGCGAATTATTCGTTTCGGAGGAGGCATTCGTTGGTTCCTTTCTTGGTTGCATTGCGCGGGCTCGCTTCCGGGAAAACAGGCGGCGGGGATGCGGTCGTCGTCCGCAGGCCCTTGAACAAGGCTTCCTCCACCTTCTGCGGCATGATCGAGCGGCCGTCGCGGGTGACCTTGGCCGTTTCCGAACTCAAGACATCACGGCAGGCCCATTGGAAGACGGGATCATCCGGGTCGGCATGCACGCCGCGCAAGGCCAGCACCCGGCCAATGGCGATGCAGGCGCGGATCGTCGGCCGACTGTTACTCACGCCAACGCGCCTAAGCTTCCGCACCAAGTCAACGATGATCTCGGCATCGGCCTGAGCGATGGCCGAGCGGGCCGTAGTGATTTGGATCTCCGTCTCCCGGTCATAGTGCTCCAGTTGAATGGTAATCAGCCGGTCCAGCAAGGCGTCCTGGGTCTTATGCACCCCCGCGTATTCTTCCGGATTGGAGGTGAAAATGGCACGAAATTCCGGATGCACCTGCAGGTAGCCGCTGCCAGAGCGGCGCAGCTTGGGCAGGTTGAGGATGCGTTCGGAAAAGATGCTCAGGAAAGGATTGTTGGCCTCCGGCCGAGATCGGTTGAATTCATCGTAGATCAGCGTATCCCCGTTTTGGCAGGCGGTGGTGAGCCGGTTTTCCAGCCACAGGGACTTCATCTCTTCTTCGGTCTTGACCACGGAATGGATGTAATTGTCAACGACCTTGTGCCGACGGTAGCCGCTGTCCTGGCCGACGAGGTCGGAACTGCCAAACTCATCATCCCCATGCATCAGTGACACAGGGCGGTTCAACTGGGTGGCCACATGAAACGCCAGCGTGGTCTTGCCCGTGCCGGCGGCACCGGCAAAATGGACGGGGTAGCCCGCTTGCAAATAAGTCAACGCCCGCCGTGTGATCTGCTCCACCAGGGGCGTGGTTACAAACCCATGGCTGGGTTCGGTTGAAAAGGTGTCGGAGGTGTTTTGCATAGGGACAACCGCTCTCCCGGCTGCTTTAGTTTTGCGAGCATTCATAGGGAAGTATTTTTTTGGCCGCGCAGCGTTGCCAACCGGATCGCTTGGATCCTTGCCAGCGGCTCACTCCGCCCTCACGAGAATTAATTCCTCCCGGTGCGGACGGAGTGGCCCGATAAACGGTGGCAGCGCGCTGGTCCTACCGTTTCTTCTTTTTCGCTTTGGGCGCCAGCTCTTCGGACTCTTCCCGAAAACGCGGACTGGCGACCGATGGTTCGCGCCGGGGCGCTCGGTTGGTGCCATGCCAAGCGTGGTGTGCGCCTGCGATGTCTTCCCGGATCTCATTCTGCTTCTGGGCGACCTGCTCCCGCAACTCAGCCACCCCTTCCTTCACGCGGACGACGAATCCGGTCAGTTCGGCCTTGGTCTGTTGGGCCATTTCGGATCGGGCTTCTCCGAAGCCAGTTACCATCTGGCTGACCGCCACCTGCATTTCTTCGCGGCCTTCCGCGAGGGTGCTCATCAGGTCCGCGCGGCTACTCCGAAGCGCAGCGATTTCGCCGCACAGTCGCGTCATGTCATTTGTTAAGTTGCTTATCATGCACAAACCTTTCTTGGTTCGACGATTCTTGTTTCCAAAGTTGCGTCAAG
>JAPLUA010000399.1 GCA_026397855.1 Verrucomicrobiota bacterium
AACTCGCGTGGCCAACCTATGTACACGCCATGGCCCATGAACGGCGGGGGCGCCCACGCAAGCCGCCCTTTGGGGCCGCCAGGGCGGGGTGTGAAATATCCGGGTTAGTGGTCCCGTTCTGTCACCTGCGCGCCCAGCCGATTGCTCTCCAGGGCAACGGCCGCGTTGGTGTCACCCGCAATCCGGACGAACACGCCGGGCCCGGAGGCGACTATGCAGCCGCGCACCAGGGCCGGCGTGACGTCGTTGAGTGCGAGCACCGGCGCGCCTTCGTTGGGCTTCTCAACCTTCAGTCCTGTCACTTCGAGGTTTGCCACGTTCCGCGCCTCGACCGCCGGCCCGGAGCGCGGCTGCAAGGTGATGTTCTCCAGCACGATGTCCTTGGCGTTCTCACAGCGGATGCCCGCCTTGACCCCCGTCGCCTGCACGTTGTAGAGCCGCAAATCCTCCAACGGTGACACCGCCAACCCGCCCAGGTCTGCGAGCTTCTTTGCGTTGACAACGCTCACGTCCCCCCAATAGAAGTGGCGCAGGTGGGGAATGGCCTCCGGCGGCACGGCCTTGCCGTCCTCGGAATGACCGTCCCCGTAGGACGCCGTGACTGAAAACGCGGCGTCGGAGATGTTCCGCATGATCAGGTTGGACGCCCTGAAATACTCGACCACCCCGCCGCGCCCCAGGGCCGTCTTGACCCGCAGCCCCCGTTCTGTGCCGTCGAACACGCAGTTCACCACCGTGACGTTGCGCACCGAGCCGGACATTTCGCTGCCGATGGCCACGCCCCCGTGCCCGTGCGCGAAGGTGCAGTTGCTGATCAGGATGTTCTCGCACGGGATGCCCACCCGCCGGCCATCCTCGTTGTATCCGGACTTGATGACGATGCAGTCGTCGCCGACATCAATGTGGCAGTTGCTGATGCGCACGTTCCGGCAGGAGTCGGGGTCCACGCCGTCCGTGTTCGCCGAGCGTGATGGTGCCAGGATGGTCAGGTTATCGAGCGTCACATTCTCGCAATAAACCGGGTGAACGTTCCAGGCAGGCGAGTTCTGGATCGTGAGGTCGCGGATCAGGACGTTGGTGCAGTTGTAGAGGTTGACCATGCGCGGGCGGTCGTAGCGCAGCGGGGACCCGGGCGGGTTCTCGGGCTCGCGGCCCTTGAGCTTCATCTTCTTGCGCAGGTCCATGGTCTTGCGGTTCGCAGCCCACCAGACGGCCCCCTGCCCGTCCAGAACACCGCGGCCGATGATGGCAATATCGTGCAGCCCCTGGCCGGTGAACATCGAGGCATAGACCTTGTGATGGACGCCCTCCCAGCGGCCGTCAATGGGCGGGTAATCGTTGAAATTGGTGCTCCCCAACAGCACGGCCCCCGGCTCAATCTCGACCTGGATGCAACTCCTCAGGAAGATGGGCCCCGTGAGGTAGCGGCCCGCCGGGATGCGCACCGTCCCGCCGCCGCCCGCGGCGCAGGCGTCCACGGCCTTCTGGATCGCGGCCGTGTCAAGCGCGCTGCCGTCCCCTGCCGCGCCGTAGGTCCGCACATTATAGGGCGAGGAATCCGCCGCCTGCCCCAGCGGGCTGAGCACGGCCAGGATTCCTAAGATCAACCCGCCGGTCTTGATTAATGCTCTGCTGGTCATCATGGTCATCGTCCGATTCCTGCTGATCGCGAACCCTGCTTCGCCGCCGATCGCGGCAGAGCTCATTCGCGCAACTTGATGCGAAGCGTATCCCCTTCGCTGGCGGAGGCAACCAGGATGTTTGGGATTTGGGGTATTCCGGGCTTGGAATCGCATCGCGGGTCATATAAGAACCTCAGGCATCATGTGGCTCCCGGACAGCAACCGGCCTCTGTGGCGGCACCGAACCTTCGTATCGGTCGCAGTTCTGCTGCTCCAGGCTGCCTGCTGCGCGTCGCTCGCCGCAGGCAGGGTCCAGCAATACATTGCCCGGTCGTGGTCGGCCGACGATGGCCTGCCGCATAATTACGTGTTCTCAGTCCTGCAGGCGCGGGACGGCTATCTTTGGGTGGGAACCCGCAACGGCCTGGCGCGGTTCGACGGGGTGCGGTTTACGCCGGTTGACTGGGGGCTGATGAAGGGCTCGATTATCGGCAGCCTCTGCGAAAGCCGTGACGGGAGCTTATGGGTTGCGGTGGAGGGCCGCGGGCTGCTGCGGTGGAGCGAGCAGGGGGTATCCCGACACAGCCCCACCAATGGGTTAAACAGCAACTTTGTGCGCGCCTTATGCGAGGCCAGGGATGGCTCGATCTGGATTGCCACCCGGGGCGGCCTGACCCGCTTCCTCGACGGCAAGTTCCACACGTTGACCCAGGAGGACGGGCTGGCCAGCATGGTGGTGGAAGCGCTTTGCGAGGATGCGGAAGGCAACCTCTGGGCGGGCACTTCGGGAGGGCTGAACTGTCTCAAGAACGGCGCTGTGACCACGACGCTGACCACCAGGGAGGGGCTGCCGAGCAGATCGGTCACCGCCCTCTGCACCGATCGCCATGGCAATCTCTGGATCGGCACCAGCGAGGGGCTCGCGGTTCGCGTCGGCGGGAAGATCCTGCCCGCCTACAATGAGTCGAGCGGCTTGACGGAGCGCTTTATCAGGACCCTCTACGAGGATCGGCAAGGCAACCTCTGGATCGGCACCTACGGCGGACTCTACCGCGCGGTGGCCGATCCCTCCGGAGCCCCGCACCGCCACGGGCCATGCGTCCCCCAGTTGAATGCCGAGGGCGCGGCCTACGACCGGGTGATGTCCATCGTCCAGGACCAGGAAGGGAGCCTCTGGGTCGGCAGCCGGGACGGCCTGAGCCGGCTGAGGGTCAGGCCGTTCACCGGGTTGGGCAAGCAGCAGGGGCTCAACCAGAACAGCGCCACGTCGGTCTGCGAAGACACCGGCGGCGCGCTTTGGGTGACCACCTGGCGCGGCGGGCTGAACCGACTCAAGGACGGCAGGATCTTCACCTACTCCGCCACGAACGGGCTGGCGACCGACCTGCTCCTGTCTCTTTGCGCCGGGCACGACGGCAGCGTCTGGGTCGGCGCCGACCATGACGGCGGTTTATACCGGTTCAAGGATGAGGCCTTTGCGCATTATGACGCGCGGGACGGGCTGACCAATATCGCCATCCAGGTCATTTGCGAGGACAGCCAGACCAATCTATGGCTCGGCACCCCCAAGACGCTCACACGGTTCGCCGGGGGGAAATTCACCGACTTCACCCTGCGGGACGGGCTGGCCGGCGAAGGGGTCAAGGCCATGCTTGAAGATCATGCCGGCGATCTCTGGGTGGGAACAAGCACCGGGTTGTCCCGGCGAAGGGATGGCAAGTTCACAAGCTACACCACCAGGGACGGCCTGTCCCACAACTCGATCACCTGCCTCTACGAAGATGGGCAGACCAATCTTTGGATCGGCACGGCGGGCGGGGGGCTCAACCGCCTCCGCGCCGGCCGATTCACCGCCTACACCCCCCGGCAGGGCCTCTTCAGCGATGAGCTGCTCGAGATCCTCGAGGACGATGCCGGCTGCCTCTGGATAAGCTGCCCCAACGGCGTGTTCCGCGTCGAGAAGAAGAGCCTCGATGATTTCGACGCCGGCAGGGCCGGGTCCATCTCCTGCGCCACCTTCGGCAAGGATGAGGGCATGGTCGGCGTCCAATGCACCGGGGCCGCGAAGCCGGCCGGATGGAAAGGCAAGGACGGGCGGCTCTGGTTCACCACGATCAAGGGCCTGGCCGTCACCGAACCGAACATCAGGAGCAACGATTGCCCGCCACCCGTGGCGATCGAGGAAATCGTTGCCGACAAACGCAGGGCGGCCCCGCACGGAGTGGGGCCGGAGGGCGCGCCGGACGCCCATCCTGCTCCGCGGATGAACTCCTCGCCCGTGCGCATTCCCCCCGGGCGCGGGGAATTGGAAATCCATTACACCGCCCTGAGCTACCAGGCTACGGACAAGAACCGGTTTAAGTATATGCTCGAAGGGGTGGACGCCGAATGGGTGGACGCCGGCGTGCGGCGCGTGGCCTACTACAACAAGGTCTATCCGGGGCGCTACCAGTTCCGGGTGCTGGCCTGCAATAACGACGGCGTCTGGAGCGAGTCCGGAGCCTCTGTCGTGCTCATCCTCGCCCCGCACCTGTGGCAAACCTGGTGGTTCCTCGGCCTGGCGATCACCGCGGCGGTGGGCGCGGTGGGCGGCACGGCCGCTTATTGGACGAAAAGGGCCTCCCGCCGCCGGCTGGAGCGACTTGAGCAGCAGCATGCCCTGGAAAAGGAGCGCACCCGCATCGCCCGGGACATCCACGACGATCTCGGATCCCGCCTGACGCATATCTCCATGTTGAGCGAGCTTGCGGAAGCCGACAAAGCCAAGCCGAGGGAGGTCGAGATGCACGTCCGCAAGATCGCCACCTCCGCCCGTGAAACCGTCCGCTCCTTGGACGAGATCGTGTGGGCCGTCAGCCCCGAGAACGACACCTGGAACAGCCTCGCGGAATACCTCAGCGAATACGCCAATGAATTCTTCGACGGCACCAACGTCCGCTGCCGGCTCGAAATGCCCATGGACCTGCCCCCCTACCCGCTGCCTTCCGAAGTCCGCCACAGCCTGTTCCTGGTGATCAAGGAGGCCCTCAACAACAGCCTTAAGCATGCGCACCCTTCCGAGGTCCGCATCCGGGTGTCGCAGAGCGATTCGCTGATCGAGATCACCATCACCGACGACGGCCGGGGATTCGAGCCGGGCCTCGCCGGGGCGGGGTCCGGCAGCGGGCTCCGGAATATGCGGGAGCGGGTCGAAAGCCTCCACGGGCGGTTCCAGTTCGAGAGCGCCCCGGGCAAGGGAACCCGCCTGACAATCGGAATCAGGCTCAACGCAAACCCAAAGGCGCCCTCACATGGATAGTGCCGGGCAAAGCCACGGCCGCACCGTAACGCAGACTTTCAGTCTGCTGTATCGCAGGTTTTCAACCTGCCAACGCCCGGACGAGACCAATGCGCCTGCGCACCACGAACGCCGGGCCGATTGCAAATCGGCGATACAGCAGATTACAAATCTGCGTTACCGCAATCCCGGCCGCCGGCGGGCATCCGCGCCGTTCACATCTTCATGCGATGCCCGACCTGCGGCAAATCGGCTACACTGCCGAGGTGAACGTTGCTGCTGTTGATGTGATGCCTATCCGCGTTGCGATCGTGGACGATGACGAAGGCATCCGTGCCAGCCTTGTGAACATGCTCGGCCGCAGCGCGGATTGCCGCCCGGTCTGCAACTATGCCGACGCCGAGAGCGCGCTGGCGGACCTGCCTTCGCACAAGCCGGATGTCGTGCTGATGGACATCAACCTGCCGCACATTGACGGCATCGAGTGCGTGCGCCGGCTCAAGGAGCAATTGCCCTCCACCCAGTTTGTCATGCTCACGGTCTATGGCGACAGCGACCGCCTGTTCCGCTCCCTCATGGCCGGGGCGAGCGGCTACCTGCTGAAACGCGCGCCTTCTACCGGCCTGCTGGCCGCCATCCGCGAGGTCCGCGCCGGCGGTTCGCCCATGACGCCTCAAATCGCCCGGCGCGTGGTCCAGCACTTCCGCCGGGTGCCCGAGGTCGCCCCGGAGCTGGAGAAGCTCACCCCGCGCGAAAAGGAAATCCTCGCCCAACTGGCCCAGGGCTTCCTCTACAAGGAGATCGGCGACAACCTGGGCATCAGCATGGACACCGTCCGCACCTACATCCGCAAAATCTACGACAAGCTGCAGGTCCATTCCCGCACTGCGGCCATGATCAAATACCTCCACCAGCAGGCTTGAGCGCCGCGCGCCACCCCGCCTCCGGCAAGGCCCATCGCACAAAGATGCGATTAGGCGTCCAAGCCCTCCGGTGGTAGGTTTAACCCCGAAAAGCAAAGCACGATAAGAGCCATGCGTTTCTCGAAGACAAGGAGTTCCTGATGCGTCTTCCGCACCTGTTGTAAGACTCGCCTATGAAAGAGCATAAACACGTATTGATAGCGCTCGGCTGGTACGACCACCGGCTCCACCGTGGCATCGAGCGCTACGCCCAGGAGCACGACTGGTATCTGTCGGCAAACCCGGCGCGCGAAAAGGTCATCCCCTGGGGCTGGCAGGGCGACGGCATCCTCGCCTGGCTGGGACCCTCGGACGAGCTGGCCGAGTTCGTCGAGTGCCAGGAGCGCCCCACGGTGGATTTCAGCTTCCGCCGCCCGGAGCTGCCCCTTCCGCGCGTGCTCGAAGACCACAAGGCCGCGGCGGAGCTGGTGGCGGAACACTTCCTGGCCCGGGGCTTTGCCCACTTCATGTTTTACAGCGATGCACCCGACTGGTCGCACGAGGAGCGGGGCTCGGGGTTCGTTGCGGCCCTCGAGCAGCGGGGATGCTCCTGCACCTGGATCAAATGGCAGGAGTCGCCTGAATCCCGGAACAGCTCCGGCCTGTGGAAACGCAAGCATGCCTGGCTCGCGGCGCAGTTGAAGCAGGTGCCAAAGCCGCTGGCCCTCTTCGCCGCCAGCGACCAGCTCGCCCTCGATGCGCTGGAAAGCTGCAAGTCCGCTGGCCTCGCCGTCCCGGACCAGGTGGCCATTGTCGGCGCCGAGAATTGCCTCCTGGCCCCCGACACGATGGAGACGCCGATATCGAGCGTGGACACCAACCTCGAGCTGCTGGGCTATCGCGGCGCCAGTTTGCTCGACGATTGCATGTCCGGCAAGGCCTCCCCGGCGGAGCCCGTTCGCATCCCTCCCGCCGGCCTGATCGTGCGCAAGAGCAGCGACCTCCTGGCGGTGGAGCACAAGGGAGTGGCGCGCAGCCTGCGCTACATGCACGAGCATTTCCATGAGCCGATCACCATCAAGGACGTCGTCGGCATTGCCTCCATGTCGAGGCGCGGGCTGCACAAAGCCTTCGTCCAGGTGCTGGGCCGGACGCCCGGTGCCGAACTGCACGAGCTGCGCATCCAGAAAGCCAAACGCCTGCTCTGCGAGACATCCCACAAGATCCATTCGGTCGCCGAGATGTGCGGCTTCCAAAGCGCCAACACCTTCTGCATCTCCTTCCGGCATACCGTGAGAACCTCCCCCGGCCGGTTCCGGGCCAAGATGCTGCTCCAGCCGCAGCTTTGACCGCGCACCGGGCGCGAAGAAGGCGGGGAACAGGCTCTAACGCCTTCTCCGCCGCAACTGCTGCCGTTCCTGCGCCTCTCCCGGCGGCCTGTTCAAACAGTGTGACAGCCAGAGGGTTTCCTGCTAGATTTCAGCCTGTGATCAAGACTTGGGTGCATGCTGCACGGCTCTCCCGGCAGGAACCGGGAGGCAAGGCTGGCTGGTTGCCGTGTCTGCTTGCGTCCTTCCTTTGGTTTGGCGTCCTTGATGCCCAGGCGGGGCCGGCTATCAGCCTGGACACCCCGGCTGCCTTCTTCACCAACGCGGCCATTCGCCTGCTCGTTGGCGCAGGCTACACGGTGGGCGCTCCCGGCAGCACCTCGAACCTCTTGATTGCCGTCAACGACGGCGGCGTCCCTGTCACGACGCTCCACATCCCTATCTCGCCCATCAACTTTTACACCCCCTCCGTCCATCGGCTGCTGCAGCTCGCAGCCAATGTCTATGACGCCACCACTAACCGCGTGGACCTGAATCCGGGCGCGACCACGCCTTATCCGTACCTGCCCAGCGTCTTCCGCCCGCTGTTCGAGGAAGGGCCGCGCGACCTGGCCGGTCGGCGGCAGGTGTTCATTGTCGGCTATGACCAACCGAATGCCGAGGACCTGAACCCGAACGGCCCTTTTCTGGGCGGCTCCCCACCACATGACCTGTCGGACGACGACCCATGCGAGCGTCACGGACTCCGATCTAACCCTCAAAGACCCCCTCGGGAGATCCTATGGCACCTCGGATGACTGGGACCTCCCGGTCGGTCCATTGCCCGGCGTTGGTTGGCTTGGTCGCGTCCATCGCGGCACGCCCTGGCAGACCCTTTACCTGAAATCAACCCCGGCCAATCTCCGCACCTGGTTGAACTGGACCGGGAACGACCAACTCGTGACCAATCTTGGCCAGATCTCCACCAGCCTCGTCCCTCTGAACGGCTTGGTCTTGGATGCCTCGCTCACCCACCCGACCAACGACTGGCGCCTCGCGAGCCTGCTGGTTTCTCTCTTAAGCACCAACGACCCGCGCCAACTCCGGTCCGCCAACCCGGCCAGCGTCGCGGCATGGCAGGGAGCGTTGGACGGGATGATGGTCCTGACCAACGCTGAGCTGGGGCAATTTGAGACGCTCCTCATGTCCTCCAATTCGCCGCAAGCGGCGGCGATCGCCACAGCCCTTAACACCAGGCAGGCCGGTCAGCCCGGTCATTGCTTCCACGATCCTGGCGACCTCCTGTGCGCGCCGGAGTTGAGCGTTGTCTCGCCATGGCTGGACACAAGCCTCGGCCCACAGGCCCCCATCTCTGATGTGGCCTACGAGGCGATCCCGGCGCAGCTTCTGCCTTTGCTGCGGCCGGATTCGGTAGGCGCCATCATCCAGAACGGCGGCACGCTGCGCCTCCAGTTCAGCGGCCTCGATGGCTTGGCATATGCCGTCCAGGTCTCCCCGGACATGCAGTCCTGGACAACGCTCAGCACGAATTACCCCGTCGGTGGCGTCTTCAGCTTTGTAGATAGCCAAACGCCCGTTGCGCCCTGCCGCTTCTATCGCTCCGTGATCCTGCCTTGAGGAGGGATCAGCTTGCTTGAACGAGCAACTTGCTATCAATATCACCAGCTTCGTTTGACACTAGGTCCATGTGGCCCTATATATGTTAGATCCATTGGGCGCTGCTACGTGCATCGCTAAAGATATGAACCGCAAACTATGCACCAGGCCAAAAGGCCCTATCTGCTACCGGATAGCTTCGTTGCAAGCTCCAGCAGCCGAACTGCATGCAATGGGCGCGGTGCCTTGCGGCGTTAAAACCCCCGCGATCGAAAGCAAGGGTATCCTGAAGGGAAAACGATTGGCATTGATGGCACAGGAGGGGAGAGGCAAGGCGCGAGCGGAGCGGTCTCACGATCAGGTCACTGCCAGCGAGAGCGAGCGCGAGGTCGCAGTGTTTTCCGCCTTTACACTGGTCGAGGTGGTGATGTCCCTGGCGATTGCCACGCTGTTGTTCAGCGGGATATTGACCGCCTACATCCAAATGAACCGGCAGGCGGAATGGGCCGGATACGCCCTCGCTGCCCACAGCATCGGGACTCACCAAATCGAGCAGGCGCGCTCAGCGGTGTGGGATTATTCAATCAACAAGAACGAACTCACCAACCTGAATCTGCTGGCTTGGTCTTACAACGCGACGACAAAGGTGGGAACAGGCTACACGACCAGCATCCTCGATCTTCCGATCTCGGGCACGAACATCGTGGTCGTAACCAACTTTGTGACCGTGAAGATGCTCAGCCTGACCGGCTTCACCAACGCCCAAGTACAGATGGTGACGGTGGATACGGTTTGGCGATTTTTGACGCTCCGGGGCAATCGCCTGTTTACCAATCGCACCGCAAGCTACTTTGGGCCGGATAACCAGGACGCGAGCAGCCTATGATCACCGCCGTCCAAAGGTCGCCTGCCGCCCCAGCAAACCGAGCGCGGCGAGAAGCGGGGTTAACTCTGTCCGAAATGATGGTGTCCTCCGCCGTATTCAGTTTAACGGTGCTTGGGTTGGTGTATTGCCAGATGTTCGGGATGCGCCAGGACCAGTTGGTGCAGAGCAAGATTGGCGCTTCCGAGCAGGCCCGGCTGAGCTTCAACGAAATGGCCAACCACATCCGCGCCGCCAAGATCTGGCAGGTTGGCTGGGGCGATCTCCACTCCTTCACCGGGATTCCGTTGGGCACCAACCAACGGGGGAACGCGCTCATGATCAGCTTGACGACGGATACGAATAGTTACTACCTCTATTACTTCGACACCAACACGTCCGAGCTGTACCGGGGCCATAGCGGAAG
>JAPLUA010000079.1 GCA_026397855.1 Verrucomicrobiota bacterium
GAGGAACGCAGAGAACAAGAACCCTCTGCGAATCTCTGCGCCTCCGCGTTAAATCTTCGCAGCCTGCGACCAAATCAGCGCATAGCAGTGCAGAGCAGCGCAGGGCTACGCAGAGGGTTCTTGCCCCGGGCCTTATCCGGCTCCATCCGGTTTTATCCGTGGTCCAGTTCTTGCGGGGCCTGCGGCTTTTTCTCTGCGCCTCTCTGCGCCCTCTGCGTTAAAATTGGTTTCGCCTTCGGCTGCAGCTCCGCCGCGCGGCGTCTTTGTGTTTAACTGCCGTTTTCAGATTGACTTCGTGGCAATCGTCCGATATATGTTTAGCACGCTCTTGCGTGCATGAGGCCGCAGGCAGCACACAAGGAATTATGAGCATTTTACGGACAATTCGCGCCCTGGCTGGCACTGCGGCCGTCGCCCTCCTGCTGGCACTCTCCATCCCCGCTTCCGCCCAAACGGTTACCTTCCCCGATCCGCGGCTCGAGAGCGCCGTTCGCGACGCCTTGAACCAGCCCTCGGGGGACATCACGGTCGCCGACATGCTGACCCTGACGGAGCTCAACGCCGGATGGCGAGGCATCGAGGACACCCGGGGACTGGAAACGGCTGCCAACCTCGTGACGCTCGCCTTCGACGGCAACCGCTCCACCAACGCTTCAGGCGTGGCCGGCCTCGGCCGCCTCGCCTCCCTCACCTGGTCCGGCGCCGGGCTCCGCGACACCGCCTTCCTCGCCGGCTTGCACGCGTTGACCAACCTCGCCTTGAACGGCAACCCGATCACCAGCTTCTCCGGCTTCCCGGGCCTCACCAACCTGGTGCGGCTGGATATGAATAGCACCTCGGCCGGCAACCTGTCGTTCCTCGCCGGCCTGGCTGCGCTGCGCCACCTCGAGGTTTATGATAACCAGGTCCAGGACATCTCCCCCCTGGCCGGCCTGGTCCATCTTGAAGTGCTCCAGTTGGACTGGAACCCCGTCGCCGACCACGCCGCCCTCTCCGGCCTGACCAATCTCACCGGCCTCTACCTTGCCGGCAACAGCCTCACGAACATTGATTTCCTGGCTCCCATGGCCCGCCTGCAATCCCTGAGCCTGTACGACAACAGGGTCGCGGACATCTCCGCGCTCGGGGGGCGCACCAACCTCCACACCCTTGGGCTGGGCTGGAATGGCGTGACCAATCCCGCGATTATCGCCACCCTCACCGGTCTGCGGCAGCTCTACCTTAACGGCAATGCCTTGACGAATGTGCCGTTCCTCTCCGGGCTCGACCAGCTCACATCCCTCGACCTCGCTTACACCGCCCTGGCCGATATGTCTCCGGTTACCAACCTGACCCGCCTTCACGATCTGAACGTCGGGGAGAACTTCCTCGCCGGCCTGCCCAGCCTGTCCGGCTTCACTAACCTCGCAGTCTTCATGCTGGCAGGCAACCTGATCACCGATATCTCCCCCCTGACAAACCTCCCCGCGGTCAGTGAGCTCCATTTGCAGCGCGACCTCTTTCAGGATGTGTCGCCTCTGGCTCAAATCCCCCGCCTCTACACGCTGCTGCTCAGCGGCAACACCATCACGAATCTCTCCGCCATCGGGGCGCTCACCAACCTCTGGAACCTCGAGCTGGAGTTCATGCAGCTCGGCGACCTGGATTTCCTGTCGCCGCTGGCCCAGATCGGCTACGTCGCGCTCGGCGGCAACCCCGTCACCAACTTCGCCGGCCTCCAGTCGCTCACCAACATTGAGGTGCTGCGGATGGGGTCCATGCAGCTCGGCAACGTGGATTTCCTGCCGCCCCTGGCCCGGCTCTGGAACCTCGACCTGAGCGACAACCGGATCGTCAACCTCCGCGGGCTGACCAACCTGCCATCGCTGTGGGAGCTCCGCCTGGAACAGAACCGCCTCCAGGACATCGGGCCGCTGCTCGGCTGCCCGTCGCTCGGCTACGTCAACCTCCAGTTCAATCTCCTCGACACCAACCACTCCTCCGCCGCGTGGAATGTGACCACCAACCTCCAGGGCCGCGGCGTCTCGGTTGAGTTCGACCCGCAACACCCCATCTCGTTCCTGCCGGCGATCGTCACCCAGCCCCGGCCCCGGTCCGCCTTCCCCGGTGCCGACGCCGCCTTCAGCGTGGTCGCCTCGAGCGCCGCCCCCGACCTGTATTACTGCTGGCAGCGCGGCGGCGTGGATCTTGCCAACGATGTCCGCATCTCCGGTGCCGACAGCCCCGATCTCCTCATCTCCGGCCTTGCTGCCGGCGACGCCGGGCTTTACGGCGTCCGCGTCTGGACCGATTACGGGCTGACCAACAGCATCGCCGTTGAGTTGAAGGTCGTTACCAGTGTTGCCTTTGCCGACCCCGCCCTCGAGCGGGCCGTGCGCGATGCGCTGGGCATCCCCGCCGATCCCCTCGATCCGACCAACCTCGTCAGCCTGTTCGATCTCGACGCCTCCTATCGCGGTATCACCAACCTCTCGGGCATCGAATCCCTCGCCAACCTCGCCCGCCTGAACCTCTCGGGCAATCAGGCCCTCGCTGGCTTTCAGCCGCTCAGCTACCTCGCCTCCCTCGGCTTCCTGGCCGTGAACGATTGCGGCCTCGACAGTCTCGCCTGGGTTTCGATCCTCCCGGGCCTGGGCGAACTCCAGGCCGCCGATAACTTCATCGAGGACGTGTCCCCCGTGGGCGGCCTCGGAAACCTCGGTTACCTCCTGGTCGGCGGGAATCAACTGACCTCCATCGACGCGCTGCTCAACCTGGGCTCGCCGGGCTACGTGGACCTCATGCGGAACCGCCTCGACACCAACTCTGCCTCCGCCGCATGGTCGGTCATCACCAACCTCCTCGACCGCGGCGCCTCCGTGGACTACGACCCGCAATACCCCGCCGCTGTCCGACCAGACATCCTGGCCCAGCCCGCCAACGTCGTCGCCTATCTTGGCGACCCCGTCTGCTTCCACGTGGATGCCGCGACCGGCGGTTCCTACCTCAGTTACCGGTGGCAGAAAAACGGCGTCAATCTTCAGAACGACTCCCACATCAACGGAGCCGATGGTGACACCCTCTGCCTGGACAGCGTCACCGCCGCCGACCCCGGCGCCTACCGGGTCCGGGTCTGGAACGACCTCGGCGTCACCAACAGCCGCCCCGCCACCTTGCGCGTCATCACCTCCGTCGCCTTCGCGGACCCGAACCTCGAGCAGGCCGTGCGCGACCGGCTCGACATCCCGTCCGGCCCGATCACCCTCGACGCCATCCGGCAACTGACCTGGCTCGAAGCCCCCGATCGCGGCATCACGAACCTCTCCGGAATTGAGGCTGCGGCGAACCTCTCATGGCTCATGTTGAATGATAACCCGGGCATCGCCGACTTTTCGCCCCTGGTGGGAATGCCCAACCTGGGCCAGTTGTACCTGGACAGATGCGTGGTTCCCGGCATCGGATTCCTTCCCACGCTGCCGTCGTTGTGGGAGTTTGCGGCCTGGAACAGCCAGGTCACCGACCTCGCGCCGCTGGCGGCCTGCCCGTTGCTGCAAGCCCTGAACGTGGGCAGCAACCCCGCCGTTACCAACACCGCCGTTCTCGCCACCCTCACCAACATGCAGTATCTCACCGTCGAGTGGACCGGCGTCTCCAACCTGTTCTTTGTGGCCTCCATGCCCGACCTCCGCTACCTGAATGTCAACGGTAACGGCGTCACCGACCTAGGCCTCCTCGCTGGCCTCACCAACCTGACCGGTCTCGAAGCCGGCGACAATCAGCTCACCAATGCATCTCCCCTCACCGCCTGTACCAACCTGAACCTGCTCAACCTGCCATCGAACCGGATCGACGACCTCGCCTTCCTTGCCAGCCTCCCGAAGCTCTGGTTCCTGAACCTCGAAAACAACCCCATGTCCGACATCTCCGTCGTCGGTGGCCTGACGAACCTCACCTGGCTGGCGGTCGGCTGGAGCTCCGCCACGAACCTCGCGCCGGTCACAAATCTCACCCGCCTTGACAGCCTCTCCGTCTGGAACCTCGGCATCTCCAACCTCGATTACCTCGCCACGCTCACCAACCTCCTCGTGTTCAGCGCCGGCCAGAACGGCATCACCAACCTTCCCCCATATCCCCACCTCAACCGGCTGGTCTATCTCAACCTCGACGGCAACCCCCTGGGCGGCCTCGGCTTCGTCCCCGGCATGACCAACCTGGCCGAACTGGGCGCCTCGCGCTGCGGCATCGCCAACCTCTCCCCGCTGGCCGGCCTCACCAACCTGCATCGGCTCGGGCTCGCCCTCAATGGCCTGTCGAACCTCGGCCCCCTCGCGACGCTCCCGTATCTCGAGGTGCTTAACCTCTGGGATAACACCGTCCAGAACCTCTCCCCGCTGGCCGGCCTGACCAAACTGAAGGAGCTCGAGCTGCGCTACAACTTCCTCGACATCAGCCCCGCATCCGCCGCCATGCTTGTCATCCAGACCCTCGAAGGCCGCGGCACCGACGTTTACTACGACCCCCAGAAGCCCGCCCCCGAGCCCATCACCCTATCCGACCCCGCCTGGTTGGGTGGCGGCATATTCCAGTTCCAGATCTCCGCCCCGCCCGGCGTCGTTCTCGAGGTGCTGCAATCCACCGACCTCGTCAGTTGGACCCACTTCGACACCGTTACCAACATCACCGGCACCGTGACCTACACCGACTCCACCGCCACCCCCAGCCGCCGTTTCTACCGCGTCGCCAGGGCCAACGAGTAGCGGATTTACGACTTACGCGCCTGGAGCGGAAATCCGTGGTTCCAACTGCTGTTTTTTGGTTCAAACAAAGCCCGGCCAGCCAAGCAAAGACCGTTACTCTCCGGAGCCGACAGAATCACAGCGAGGCAGAGGTGCAACCGAAGGCTCCATTCTGAACGCAGAGGCGCAGAGAAAGCGCAGAGGAACGCAAAGAAGAAGAACCCTCTGCGAATCTCTGCGAACCTCTGCGCCCTCTGCGTTAAATCTTCGCAGCCTGCGATCAAATCCGCGCATAGCAGTGCGAGGGGCAATGCCGTCCCCGCCCACCGCCCAGCCCCCGACCTCAATTAATTCGTGTAAATTCGTGTAATTCGTGTCACCACCCCCCGTTCCCTTCGCCTTTTGACCTTGCCCCGGCGGTGTGATAGTATCTGATTCATGAAAACCACGTTGGTCATCGCCGGCGTCGTGTAGCAGACGGTCATGGAGCTGGCGCAACGTGAAAGAATGTCCAATTGACCCGGTCATCGTGCGCTTATGAAAATGAATCAGCATTTCACGGCATTTCTTCGCTCCCGACCCTTTCCACGGCAGGCTCTCCTGGCTTTTTTCCTCGCCGTCAACGGCCCGGCCGTTCGCGGCGCCGATTTCTATTGGCAGGGCGGCAGCGGGAGCTGGCAGAACACCAACCATTGGACCCCGTCACGAATCACCCCGCCGGGTTCCGGTGACAATGCGTTCATCACCGCCAGCGGCAGCTACATCGTCACCGGCGGCGGCTATGCCGACAATCTGGTTCTCGGCGGGCCGGACAGCACCCCTACGCTGCTGCTCCACCAAACCGGCCTCACGATTGGCAACACCGCCTACGCCGCCCCGGGCACGGTGATCATCTTGAGCGGCTCGCAAGGGGTTTTTGTTTACGAGGGCGGCACCTTCAGCGCCGCCAACGGCCTGGCCCTGGAAGGTGAGATCCAATGGGAATCGGGTCTCCTGGGCGGGATCGTCAACGTCGCCACCGGCGGTGTCATCAATGCCTACTCGACCCTGAACCATCTCCTGGCAGGCACCGTCAACAACCAGGGGACGATTCTCTGGAATGCCGACAACCTGACCGGCGGCGGGGGCGACGTCGGCCTGCTTCGCAACTTTCCCTCCGGTTGGATGGATGTCCGGCAGGACGGCAACTGGAGCTACTGGTTTGGCTCGCTGGTGGTGGACAATGCCGGGACGTTCATCAAATCCGGCGGCACCAACGCCGTGGCCTGCGGCGGCACCTTCACCAATAGCGGGGTGGTGCGGGTCCAGAGCGGGGCGTTGCAGTTGAAGGCCGGCCTGACCAGCAGCGGCTCGTTTGCTGTGGACGCCGGCGCAGCGCTGGAATTGCGCTCCGGATCATGCACCCTGAGCCCCCTTGCATCCTTCACTGGCGCCGGTTATTACGGCGTCCCCCTGGGCGGCAGCCCGGTGATTTACGGCGCGATTTCCGCTCCAGACTTTCAACTGCAAGGCGAGATCAATGGCCCTTGAACGTGAGCGACGGCGCGAGGCTCTACGGGACGGTGACCAATGCCGGAACCATCCGCTGGCTTTCCGGCGACTGGAATTGGTGGGCCAGTGCCGTGGAAAACCTGCCCGGCGCGTTGATGGACATCCGGACAGATGCCACGCTGGGCGGCAACTTCGGCGTAAGCACCCTCCGCAACGCCGGCACCCTCCGCAAATCCGCCGGCAGCGGCACGAATTACTTCCTGTCATTCATTGACCTCTCCAACACCGGCCTCCTCGATGTCCAGTCCGGCACCCTCCAGTTCGTAGGCGCCTACCACCAGCTCGGCGGCCGGATCAATTTCGGCCTCGCCGGCCCGGCCCGGTTCGGCAAAGTGCAGGTCGCCGGCGCAATGTCCCTCGCCGGCACCCTCAGCGCCAATCTCCAGGATGGCTATTCCCCCGCCTATGGCGACAGCTTCGACCTCCTGTCCTACGGTTCCGTCAGCGGTTCCTTTGCCAGCCTCGACCTCCCGCCGCTGGCTGGCCTGAAACTCTGGAGCCTGACTTCCGGCGACACCCTGACCACCTTGAGCATCGTCAAAGCGCGACCCACCTTGAGCATCGTGCCTGCGGGTGACGGCTTCAATGTCAGTTGGCCCGCCGAGGCCGATCCCGGCCACATCCTCCAATATGCCACAGATCTCACACCGCCCGTTTCCTGGCAGGAGGTCACCAATGCCATCCAGGTCATTGACAACCAGAACGTCGTGAACGTCCTGCCCGCAGGCAGCAGCATGTTTTTCCTGCTGCGATAGTGGCGGCGGGATTTACGATTTACGCGCAGGTTTTGAGGGAGCGTGGAGCGTGGAGCGGCTAGGCCGAAAAGTAGAAAGCACTATTCTTTCCGTAGGGGTCCCCACATGCCAGCCGGCCCCCTCAAGGCTCCCCATCGGGCTCCTGGCGCGTTCCTGGGGCATTCCAGGCCTCCTCCCCAACCCCCGTTTCAGTCCGCATAACTCTGTCCACCCGTGTTCCGCAGTTCATCCCTCCAGCTCCCGGCTGCCACTCTGCCCTGTTACGTAACAGACGCCGGCGGCGTTGGAAGGGTGGCGCAAGCGTGATTTACCGGTAGTGCTACGGTATTGCCCCGGTAGCACTACGGTAGCGGCCCCATGTTGATCAGATCAACATGGGGCCGCTACGGGGGCAATACCGTAGCGCTACCGTAGCACTACCGGTGAATCACGCTTGGAGTGCCGGGGAGGCACAGCATCGGGGTCGCCGGGAATGGCCTTGGAGCCGTCTGTTACATTGTCGCCCGGGCGCGCAGCCTGGGAATGTTACAAACGACTCCAATTCCCTGCACCTGGAATTGTGCCAGAGCGCCTGCCGGCCTGTCCCGGGTCTGGCATGGAAACGGGCAGGTTTTACCTCCGCACGCGTGGTTCCGGCATCCCTCGGCTTGAGGGATGACAAAAACCAGCGATACACCATTCTCAATCAATCCGTGTAATTCGTGTCTCCCCCTTGCCTTTTGACCTTGCCCCGGCGGTGTGATAGCATCAGATGTATGAGAACCACGCTCGACATTGCCGACGACGTGCTGCAGGCGGCCAGGGAACTGGTGCAACGCCAGGGCGGGACGGCCGGGCAGGTGATTTCCGACCTGGCGCGCCGAGGCTTGAATGTGCCAACATCCAAAAGTCGTCCTTCCCTGCGCGGCGGTGTTCCGCTGCTGCCTTCCCGTGGCGAGGTTGTCACGTTAGAACACGTGCGGAAGCTACAGGACCAGGAGGGCGTCTGATCCATGCGCGCCTTGCTGGATGTAAACGTCCTCATCGCCTTGCTTGATCCGGATCACACCTTCCATGAGCGCGCACACGTTTGGTGGGCGGCCCACGCTGAGTTTGGTTGGGCAAGCTGCCCCATCGTGGAAAACGGTGTCGTCCGCATTATGTCTCACCCAGGCTATAGCCCTCGCATGCGATTCACCGCGGGTGATTTAATCTCACGGTTGCAAATGTTCGCTGAGCAAACCAATCACGAGTTTTGGCCCGACGACGTCTCATTGCGCGACGGGAAGCTCTTCGCTGCCAATCGTGTTCACAGTGCGCGGCAAGTGACGGATCTTTATCTCCTCGCGTTAGCGGCCCGGCACGCCGGACGGCTGGCAACATTTGACACCGCAATTCCCCTCACCGCTGTCTGCGCGGCTAACGAGGAATGCCTCTGCATCATCTGACTGGGATTCACGATTTGAGCACGGGGCGTGTGGCGCGTGGCGTGTGGCGAGGCCGTGATGAGGTGCCCAGCCTCGCCTACCATCCAGCCCCCTCCTCATTAAATTCGTGCAAATTCGTGTAATCCGTGTCACCCCCCGCCCCCCCCGAATTCGTGTCTAGTTCCCTGCTTGAACTTTTTTCCACCTTTCTTCACTATCCGTGTTGACAACTAAATGCCGCTATGCGTAAATACAATGTAAATACATTGCATGGGCGTTAGACATACAACCTGGTCCGTATGGAGTTTGATTGGAATAATCCGCCCTTCAATCTGGACAGCTCTTTGACCCTGCAGGCAATCGAAGAATCGTTCGAGGATCCGTTTGCAGTGCGGTTACTGCCGGATTCCCCCCGGTTTTCTGTGCAGGCCCGGTTTTTCAACATGGGCAACTCCGCAGCCGGGACCGGAATCTTCAGCGTCTATCGCACAAACGGAAAGCAGGTCCGGGTCCTTTACGCCCGCCCGCTCGAACCCGAAGAGCGATTCTTCTACCAGCGGAAACTCGACCAGATGCTGGCGCAGTGAGGGGCATGGTTCAATGGGTTGCATGGGTGTAAATGGGGATCCGGAAGGTGATTTGCGGCCGAATATACGGTAATAAGTGAATAGGTAACGTTAACGCAGACGTATAATAGCAGTCTTTAGCGATTAAAAGCGATGCGCGCCATTGCCAAATGGGAAGAAGTCCCGATCTTCGACAGCGAAGCGGCTGAAGCCTCTTTCTGGTCGGAGAACCGGCCCGACTTGCGCCTGATGGAGACGTCGGTGTCCGGCAATGCCGAGGTTTCCGAGTCCGTCACCATCACCCTGCGCATTGACCCGCGCATGTTGGCCCGGATCAAGCGCCTCGCCCGATCCCGCTATTTGAATTACCAGAGCATGATCAAGCAATGGCTCAGCGAACGCATGGAACACGAACTCCGCGAACGATGAAAACACAACCCACAGGAGACCAGGCAGAGGGAAGAGGGAAGAGGGGAGAGGGGAGAGGGCAGGGGACAGAGATCAGAGGTCAGAGATCAGGGGCCAGCCCGCATGACGCTCCACGCTCCACGCTCCACGCTCCACGCTCTCCGCGTTCCCCGCTCCGCGCTTTCACCCTCATCGAGATGCTCGCCGTCGTCTCCATCATGGCGGTCCTGGCCGCGCTGATCTTCCCGATCGCCGGCGCCGTCAAGAAGAGCCAGATCCGTGCCCGGGCGCGCGGGGAAATGGCCCAGATCGAGACCGCCATCCACGCCTACAACGACAAGTTCGGCCACTATCCCCCGGACAGCGGCCCGCCCTGCATCGTCAACCAGCTCTTCTACGAACTTCTCGGAACCACGAACTCCAGCGGGCTTTACCAGACCCTCGATGGCAGTGCGCAGATTGCTGCCGCCACCGTCAGTGGCGTCTTTGGCTCCGGCGTCTCCGGCTTCATCAACTGCAGCCGGGCCACCAGCGGCGACGAGGCTCCCACCGGCATGTCGTTCCTCAAGGGCATCAAGCCCGCGCAATGGCTGACGGTCACAAACGGGACCAGCAGCCTCCAGTTCACGGTGCTGGGATTGCCCATACCAGGGCCGATCATCCTCTCCACGAGCGGCAGTGAACCAAAGAGCATCAACCCCTGGCGCTACAACTCATCCAGCCCGACCAACAATCCCAAGTCCTTCGACCTGTGGGTTGACGTTCTCGTTGGCGGCAAGACCAACCGCATCTGCAACTGGAGCGACAAACCGATCGTTGTCGGCCCCTGAACCCGCGTTCTATGCCCAGGCAACCTGCCAACAAGAGACCGCTCTCCGTGAACCTCGGTCCGGAACTCGGCGCTCTTCGCGTCTCTGCGGTAAAGCCCGGCTCCAGCCAGTCGAGGAGCTGCGACGGCCCCGAAGGCCCGGGGACGGCCAGCCGGTCCGGAAAGAACAATGGGCTCCCCGGGAAACGGCTCCCCATCACCTGGAAGAACTGCGCCTGGACCCCGCGCGTGATTATCCGCGCGCGCGCGATGGTGGCCTCGGGTGTCGTCTCCCAGAACTGCCGTTCCTTCAACCTCGCTCCCCAAAACGGCAGGGCCCTGGCTCATGTGACCCGCCTGACCCACATCACCCATGCCGCTCATGTCACCCATGCGGCCCACGTGACCCGCGTCACCTATGTGGCGCATGTCACGCATGTGACCCATTCTCCCCCGTACGTCACCCATGCAGCCCGTGCAGCCCACCTAACCCACCCACACCACAGCCGCCAAGCCCAACCCTCAACCCGCTTCCGCCGTCACGCATCCCGCATCACGGTTCACGTATTACGCATCACGAATCACGCTCCACTCCCAATCCTATGAAAACACCCGTGCCACCCCCCGCCCGCCCCCCGGCCTTCACCCTCATCGAGCTTCTGGTCGTCATCAGCATCATCGGCATTCTTGCCGGGCTCCTGCTCCCGACCCTCGGCCGCGCCAAGATCAAGGCCCAGGTGGCCAAGGCCCTGCTGGATGTCGGCAAGATCGCCAACGCCACCCATTCCTACGAGTCCGATAACAGCGGCAAGTTCCCCGTCTCCGCCAACGCGATGAGCGCCGCCGCCGCCGCTTCCGAGGACTTCACCTACGGCAGCACCTACAAGACTCCCACCGGCACGGCGAGTGTCGGCATCTCCGGCCTGTCCTATGCCGCGGACAATTCCGAGCCCATGGCCGTGCTCATGGATGTTGAAAACTGGCCGGTCGCGCCAGGCGTGGCAACCATCAACAAGGGCCATGTCAAGAACCCGCAGCGGACCCCGTACCTCACCGTGAACAGGGCGCCCGACACCAACTCCGCCGGCGTCGGCCCGGACGGCAACTTTCGGGACCCCTGGGGCAACCCCTACGTCATCACCATGGACCTCAACTACGACGAAAAAGCGCGCGACGGCTTCTACCGTAATCCAATGGTCTCTGTCGGCGGCCTGAACGGCCTCATTTTGAAGGCGGATGCCAACGGCACCCCGGTTCTCGTCAACGGCCAGCAGGTCTATGAAGCCAACTCCCCCGTCATGGTCTGGTCCGTCGGCCCCGACGGAACGATTGACCCCAAGGACAAAGCCACCGCCGGAGCCAACAAAGACAACGTCGTGGGCTGGAGACAATGAAGACTGAATTACCCAGTGCGGAGTTCGGAGTTCGGAGTTCGGAGTTCGGACCGCGGACCACGGGACCACGGACCACGGGACCGCGGGACCACGGACTACAGACCACGGGACTGCGGACTGCGGGACCACAGACTGCGGGACCACGGACTGCGGGACCACGGACTGCGGGACCACAGACTGCGGGACTGCGGACTACGGAACCACGGACTACGGAACCACGGACTACGGAACCACGGACTACGGAACCACGGACTACGGGACCACGGACTGCGGGACTGCGGACTGCAGCAATGCAGGTCACGAGGTTTGCCCGGGCCTTCCGGAGAACGCCAACGGCGTTCAATCTCTCAGCCCAGGGTTGCGCCCCAGGCGCTACCCTGGGTAACAGCACCGGGAGATCTACAACCCCGAAGGGGTTGAATCTCGGGTTAGGACGGCAGAACGAAACCCTTTCAAGGTTTGGCGCTTCTTCCGCCTTCACCCTCCTGGAACTGCTGGCGGTCATCGCCATCATGGGCATTCTTGCCGCTATCGCCCTGCCTTCCATTCGCAGCCTCAAGCCGAATGCCGCGGCCGCGGCCACGCGCCAGATGCTCGACGCCGTTACCCGCGCCCGCCAGCTTGCCCTCAGCCAGCGCACGACCGTCTATATGGTCTTTGTGCCTCCCAGCTTCTGGACCGACCCGGCTAGCGCAACCTGGTCCGCTACCGATGCGGCTGCGGCCAACATCCTCCTCGACAAGCAGATGGTCGGCTACAACTATGTCACCTTGCGCAGCGTCGGCGACCAGCCCGGCGTGAGCTACCCGCAGTACCTGGGCTCCTGGCGGACCTTGCCCCAGGGAGCTTTTATTGCCGCGGAGAAGTTCCTGCCGGTCAGTTCGACTGCCGTCCTCAAGATCTCCACCAACGGCGTGCCGGCCTACCAGGTCTTCGGGTTCAACTTCACCAACAATATTCCCTTCCCCCTGGAGACGACCGGAAGAAACCTTTCTACCCCGCCGCCTTATGTCTGGCTTCCCTACATCGCCTTCAACTCCATGGGCCAGCTCGTCTCCGGCTCGGGATCGCAGCCCGAAATCATTCCCATCACCGAGGGCGCCGTCAGCTATCCGCGCGACCCGGAATCGAAGATTGCGCTGCGCCAACCCCTCTCCCTGCGCGATGTGCCTTCCGGCAACACCACCAACAATTACAACCTCGTCTGTATTGACCAGTTGACCGGCCGCGGCCGCGTCGAACACACCAAGGCGCAATGAGAATACAAGCCAGAATCCAAAACGCAGAGCGAGGCCTGAGCCCCCCCGCTCCACGCTCCACGCTCCCCACGCTCCCCACGCTCCCCACGCTCCCCACGCTCCCCACGCCCCGCCACTCGCCACCCGTCACTCGTCACACCTCCAAAGGTTTCACGATGATCGAAATCGCCCTGAGCCTGGCCGTCATCGGCTTCGCGCTCGTCGCCATCCTCGGCATCCTGCCGATCGGCATGGGCCTCCAGAAGCAGAACCGCGAGGAGACCGTCGTCAACCAGGACGCCAGCATCTTCCTCGACGCCATCCGCAACGGCGCCCAGGGCCTCGATGACCTGACGAACTATGTGATCGCGATCACCAATACCGTTTACAACGCTACCGACGGGTCATTGCTCAACACCTACGGCTACACCCCCACCAGCCTGCCGCTCCCCCTCAACACCGGTTACCGGATCGTCGGCCTCTTGAGCACCCCCATGTTCACGGGCCCGAACAACAGCAATCGCG
The DNA here is from genome assembly GCA_026397855.1 of Verrucomicrobiota bacterium. Classification (GTDB taxonomy): domain Bacteria; phylum Verrucomicrobiota; class Verrucomicrobiia; order Limisphaerales; family UBA8199; genus JAPLUA01. Next base: position 13,367 of record JAPLUA010000079.1, read on the forward strand.
TGGTGGCCTACATCCGTTCCATGAGCGGCCCGGCCAGTGAGAAGTTCCCCCAGAAAAACTCCTCCATGCGGGACCTGGCGTTCAGCTATCGCCTGATGCCGCAGGTTTCCCCGCTCCGTGCGCCGGTCGTTGATCCGGATCTCCAGGCCAACCTGCATGAGCTGCGGCTCACCTTCCGCTGGCCGCTGGTGGACCAGACGCGGGGCAGGGTGGGGCCAATCCAGCAGTCTTTCCGCGCCATGGTCGGCGGCAGTGAATCTCCCAATGACTACGGACTACGGACCACGGCAAGTGGACCACAGACTACGGACCACAGACCACGGACTGCAGACCACGGACCACGGACTGCGGACTACGCTCCACGCTCCACGCTCCACGCCCCCCGTCACCCGCCCCACGTCCGCCTTTTCCCTGGTGGAAATCCTGGTCACGGTCACGCTCCTGTCCTTCATCATCCTCGGCCTATTCGCGGTGTTTAACCAGACCCAGCGCGCCTTTATGACCGGGATGGCGCAGACCGATGTTCTGGAGGCTTCGCGCGCGGCTACGGACATGCTCGCCCGCGATTTGGAGCAGATGACTCCATCGGGGGTCAGCGCGATCAACTACTACGTGAGCACTCCTGCTGCCGTTCCCCTTACGCAGCCGCTTCCCGGCTCGGCATTGGGCGTGCCGATGGTGCGCACGAACTTCCTGCAGGATGTGTTTATTCTCACGCGCCAGAACCAGACCTGGACCGGCATCGGCTACTGCGTGCGCGTC
>JAPLUA010000491.1 GCA_026397855.1 Verrucomicrobiota bacterium
ACTGAATGTGCCGGTCGAGTATTTCAACCCGCTGCGAAACGTGCAGATTGATCCGGCGATCAACCTGGAGGATTTGGCCCGGGTGGCCCATTCCCTCGGCGAAGTGATCGGCCTGGGGCTGCGCAACCTCGCGCGCTGCCCGGTCGAGCTGAACCTGATGCCGGACAGCACGCTCAAGTGGCAGAGCTTCAACCAAAAGAAACCGTATTTTATCGCCTCCGTCTTCAGCATGGTGCTGGTGATCTGGGCCATGGGATTCCTGTTTGACAAGCTGGCGGCCGTCAAGAACGAGGAGCTGACCAAGGCGAAGGAGAAGGTGGCACCCGAGGAGGTCAAGGAAGTTCAGTTCAAGAAGGTTTATCACACCGAGCTCAAGAAAGTTCAGCAGGACGTGAACCAGATCGAGACCTGGATGAAGGACCGCTATTACTGGGCGGATGTTCTGACCCAGGTGCGCCAGTCGCTCATTCGTGTTGAAGACGCCATCAAGGTCAGCATGCGGACCGATGCGGGTGTGTGGATCGAGCAGATGATTACCGCGGCCCCCAGGGCGGAGGGGGATCCGAGCGCTCCTGGCGCTGCCGGCGGGCCAACGCCGGGCGCGGACCCGGGCATGAACGATGCGTTTCGCAGGCGCTATGGCTTGGAGCGCGGTGGGATGCCTGCGCCACCATCAGCCGAGCAGCCCATGGGAGCACCCGATCCGGGAGCGCCACCAGCGGGCGGCGCACGGGCCCCCGGGCGTGGTGCCAAGGGGGACCTCAACGAATTAGCTTCGGTCACCTTCACCTTCCGCGGGGTCAGTCTGGCGGCAGTTTCTGGCAAACCCGAGGCCAACAAGAGCATCGCCTACGATGTCCTCAAGGAGCTGCAGGAGAATCCCCTGTTCGATAAGGAAGGGACGAAAACGTCCACCGACGTGACGCTTGACGAGCAAACCGGGACCTTCACCTTCAGCATTGTCGCCCAACTGAAGCATCCGCTGAAGCTGTAGTATGGACTGGATCAAACGCAACTTGTACTTTCTGATCGGCAGCCTCGTGGCGCTGGCGCTGATGGGGTTGGCGGGTTGGTATTTCTACTCGAAATGGGAGGCGAACACCGCCCTGATGGGACAGCTCGACGAGCAGTACGCCAAGCTGAAACACCTGCAGGAACAGAACCCGCATCCGGGTTCGGAAAAGGTGGATAACATCCAGGCAGCCAAGGAGCAACAGAAACAGCTGCGTGCCTGGAGCCAGAAAGCGTGCGCGCATTTCCAGAAGATTCCCCCGATCCCGCTGACCCAATCCGGGAAGGTGACCAGCCGGGAATTCAGCGATGCCCTGAGCCGGACCATTGACCAGCTTCAGCGCCAGGCCAGTGCCGCCAATGTCGCCCTGCCTCCCAAGAGCGCCAGCGGCCAAACCTACAGTTTCTCCTTCGAAGAGCAGCGCCCCAAGCTCGCCTTCGCGGCCGGCAGCCTCGAGCCCCTCTCCGTCCAGTTGGGGGAAATCAAGGCGATCTGCGATGTGCTCTTTCATGCCAGGATCAACGCGCTGGATGGCCTTCAGCGCGAGCGCGTGTCCGAGGACGATCAAAAGGGGCCGTTGACCGATTATACCTCGGACAAATCCGTGACCAATGAACTGGCTGTCCTGACGCCCTACGAAGTCACCTTCCGCTGTTTCAGCTCCGAGCTCGCATCGGTGCTGGCCGGCTTTGCGAGCTCCCCTGCGGGGATGATCGTCAAGAGCATCAATGTTGATCCGGCGACTGCCATGGCAGCCGCCACGGATCCGGCCGCGGCGCCTGCAGCCGCTTATGTGCCTCCCGTGCAGACCTATGCTCCCGCTCCGCCGCCCCCGATGGCGGAAAGAGGCCCCGGTGGAATGCCAGACCGCTATGGACCCACCCAGCGCCGTTACACGCCTCCTCCTGTGGCCCAGCCGGCTTACGTTCCACCCCAGGCGGTGGCGGGTGCCAAACCCAAGGGCGGATTGCCCACGGTGCTGGATGAGAGACAATTGAAGGTCACGATGGTCTTGGTTGTTGTGAAGCTTACCTGCCCCAAGTGACATGGAAGTACTGAAGAAACATTACGAAAAGGTGCTGCTCGGATTTGTGCTGCTGGGCCTGGCGGTGGCGGTGGGCTTTCTGCCGTTCAAGATCTCCAGCGAGAAGCAGAGCCTCGGCGACCTTATCAACCGGCTGAGCAACCCCAACGCCAAGCCGTTGACGAACATTGACCTCGCTGGTCCTGATAAACTGCTCAAGGACATGACCATGCCCGCCCTGGTCAGCTTTTCGCCCCCCAACAGGCTCTTCAACCCGATGCAATGGCAGAAAGCCACCGACGGCCACCTGATCAAGGTGGACTCCACCAACGTCGGACCCAACGCCCTCGTCATCACCAACCGCAAGGAACTCTACCTCATCGTCACCTTGGATGACATGACGATCACCGAGGGGGGTGGGCGCTACCGGATCGGCGTGAAAAAGGAGGCCTCGTCGAATCCCAAGGAATGGGCCAAGACCCAGAAATACTGCAAGGTCGGCGACAAGAATGACACGTTCATCGTGCGCGAGGCAAAGGCCCCTCAGGATAACCCGACCAACGTGGTGTTGACCGTGGAATTGAACGACACGGGCGAGCAGGCTAAGGTGAGCAAGGAGAAACCCTTCAAGCGCATTGACGGCTACACGGTGGATTTGAAATACCCGCCCGAAAACAAGGCTTTCCCGCCCGGACGGCGGGTCGGTACGACGCTCAACTTCAACGGTGAGGACTACAATATCGTTGCCATCACTGAAAAAGAGGTCGTATTATCAGCCAAGTCAAATCAGAAGAAATGGACCGTCAGGTACGGTGCCAGTGCCGCTCCCTGAGCAATGCCACAGCCTGAACCGCATTGAATTTACCAACCGCAAGCGAAACCATGACTAAAGCAGTTATCCTTCCACTCGGTTTGATGTTACTACTCGCAGCCGCGCCGGTTTCCCGGGCACAGGCCCAGGCCACCGCGGAGGAGACGGCCGTCAACGAGGCCATCTACCGCCAGGCGAACCGGGTTATCCTGATACAAAAGCTGACCGAGGCCCGTTCGGCGCAGTCGCGGAATGCCCCGGCATCGGCGGCCAAGCTTTACGACGAGGCCTGGGACCTGGCGCAGAAGATCGGTTCCGGCGTGGACGCCGAGCGCGAACAGACGGTCGCCGGGCTCGCCGCGGTGCGGCTCGATCTCGCGCGCGCCGCGCAGGGCCAGAACCAGTTGGAAGAGGCCGACATCCAGATCAAAGACGTTCTCCGGGTGGATCCCGCCAATGCCGCCGCGCTCGATTTCAAGCGCGGCAATGAGCAGCTCATGGCCCAGCAGCGCGGCACCATTCCCAGCCCCGAAGTCAAGGCCCAGGTGCCGGCCGCTGCGGAGGAAAATATTCGCGCGCGCACGCTGGTCCAGGACGGCAAGCTGCTCTACGAGCTGGGCAAAATGGAAGAGGCCGAGGCCAAGCTCCACCTTGCCCTGAAGGAAGATTCCCGCAACCAGGCCGCCTTGTACTATCTCAGCCTCGTTTCGGAAGCCAAATACACCCAGGCGATCAAAAAGCACGCTGTGACGGCCCAGCAAAACCTGAGCGAAGTCGAGCAGGCCTGGGCCAACCCGGTAAAGCGCGAGATGCTGCCCGTGCCGAATCCCTACGCCCGCACCAACCTCATCCATACCAGCCCGGTTCGCCAGGCCATCGTCAGCAAGCTCGATCGGATCCGCCTCGATACCGTGAAGTATGAGGGACTGCCCCTGAGCGAAGTAATCATCAACCTGAGCGACGAGGCCAGGAAACGCGACCCGGAAAAGCGCGGCATCAACTTCCTGATCAGTCAGACGGTGGATTCGGCCGGCACCGCTCCCACCGCGGCGCCCCAAATCGGGCCGGACGGCAACCCCCTCCCGGCCCCCCCGGCCGAGACCGTGGATATCGGCACCATCCAGATCAAGATCAACCCGGGCCTCATGGATATCCGCCTGGCGGATGCGCTCGACGCGATCATCAAGGTGGCCGACAAACCGATCAAGTATTCCATCGAAGACTATGCCATCGTGTTCTCGTTGAAAACGGTGGAGATGGACCCGACCGGGCGCCCGTTCAAGCCGCTCCACGTCCGGACCTTCAGGGTTGACCCCAATACCTTCTACCAGGGCCTGCAAAGCGTCGGGGCGTTTGTGTTCGGCGAGTCCATGAACGTGGGTCAGAACAGTGGTGGCGGTGGTGGAATGGGCGGCGGCGGCGGCGGCAGCATGGGCGGCGGCGGCGGCGGCGGCAGTCAGGGCGGCCAGGGCCAGAACACGGTCAGCGGGGCGATTATTTCCCGCGTGTCGGCCGCTCCGGGCGGAGTGACCGGCGGCCGAAGCGGTGGCGGCGGGCAGCAGGGCGGCGGCGGCAGCAGTGGTGGCGGTGGCGGCGGTCTGGCCTTCATCACCAAGACCAACAACATGGAAGCTGTGTCCGAAGCGGCCCGCAACTACTTCAACAGCCTCGGGGTGGATCTCGATCCGCTGAAACCCGAGAACAAGGGCAAATCGCTCTTCTTCAACGACCGCCAAGGCATGCTGATCGTGCGGGCGACGATGGAGGAACTCGATGTGATTGAGTCCGCAATTGACGTGCTCAACATCGTGCCTCCGCAGGTGACGATCAAGGCCAAGTTTGTCGAGGTTTCGCAGGAGGATAACAAGGCCCTTGGGTTTGAATGGTATTTGGGGAATATGCTCATGAACAATGGGTCCATTGCTGGGCAGGCCGGCACCGCCCCGTCTTACAACGGCGCGCCAACTCCAGCCAATCCTCTCGGGGTCTTCCCCGGCAACCCCTTCGCGGGCACCACGATTGCGCCGAAGGGGACAGACCAGGTCCTGACATCTGGCCTGCGCAATACCCCCACCACCCTTTTCACACTGACCGGCATCCTGACCGATCCGCAATTCCGCATGGTGATCCACGCCATCGAAAACCGGACCGGGGCGGAACTCCTGGCTCAGCCGGAGGTGACCACCCAGAGCGGACGGCAGGCGCAGATGAAAGCCACCGATGTCAAAACCATCGTCACCGGTTTCAGCTTCAGCCAGAACACCTCCTCAACGAGCGCAGGGGGTGGGACCATTGTCGGGGGTGGCAACACCCTGCCGCCGGCTTCCTTCGTCTATCCCTTGCCCGAGCAGATGGAGTTGGGCCCGGTGCTGGATGTGATTCCGTGCGTGCTCTCGGACGGCTTTACGGTCAACCTGACCCTGATTCCCTCGCTAACCGAGTTTGTGGGCTATGAAGACCCCAGTTCCTTTAACAACGCGCTCCCCGCCACGACGGGTGCATTTCCGGGCGGCTTGGTGATGGTTCCGACCGTTCTGCCGAGGTTCCGGGTGCGCCAGGTCGCGTCGGCGGTGAATGTCTGGGACGGTCAGACGGTGGTGCTCGGTGGCCTGCTGGCCGAGACGGTGGCGACCATCAAGGACAAGGTGCCGATCCTGGGCGACCTCCCGCTGGCGGGCCGGTTGTTCCGCAGCGAGTCGAAGAGCACCTCCAAGAAGAACCTGCTTGTCTTCGTGACTCCCACGCTCATTGACCCGGCCGGCAATCGCCTGCATACAGAAGACGAGATGCCATTTTCCAAGGATTCCTTCCCGGTGCAGCCCCCGGCTGCGGCGGACCAGGCCAAGAAACAGTAAAAAGGCCCTGCCTGGCCGCTAATCATGTGCAAGATTATGTCAATGTCGCTTTTGGCCCGTAGAGCGCTGGTTTGCCTGTGCCTGGCCGCAGCCGCTCCGGTTGTTGTCTGGGGCCAGACCAATTACGTCACGAACGGCTTCGAATACCCGATCGCCGGCACTCTGGCGCAGGACCAGACCCATCCCCAACTCGGCCTCAGCCCCTCTGGGGGTTACCTGGTCTGGCAGGATAATATTACGGACGGCGACCATTTGGGCGTCAGCGCCCTGCGCTTGGATAGTGGCTTCTCCGGTGTGCTTTCCCCGTTTCGCGTCAACTCCATCGGCGCTGACGATCAGGAGAACCCGCAGGTTTCCCTGCTCAAAGGCGGCGGGGCGGCCTTTGTGTGGCAGGGAGGAAAGCAGGGATTTCAGCGCATCTACGCCCGGTTCCTGTCCGCAGCCAATACCTGGCTGGGGACGGATGTGAAGGTCAACACATTCAACGCCAACTCCCAGATCAACCCGGTGATCACGACCCTTGCCAACGGGAACGTGGTGGTAGCCTGGGCCAGCTTCAAC
>JAPLUA010000614.1 GCA_026397855.1 Verrucomicrobiota bacterium
AGCGATAAAGCTCCTTGGCCGGCACATGCGCCTTGATCAACTGGAACCCGCCCTCCATGTCCATGCCCTGGATCTTGCCACGGCGGCTGGAGAGATCGCCCATGACCTTGCCCATGCAATCCTCCGGGATGCGAATGGAGACCGTGTGGATCGGCTCCAGCAGGCAAGCCCGAGCGGCGGTGAATGCCTCTTTGAAGGCAAAGTAGCCGGCGATCTGGAACGCGATGTCCTTCGAGTCCACCGGGTGCATCTTGCCATCGTAGAAGTCAACCTTCACATCCACCACGCGGTAACCGGCGAGGATGCCCTCCTCGCAGGCCTTCATGACGCCTTTCTCGACCGAAGGGACGAACACGCGGTCCACATTCTGCCCGCTGAGCGAGTTGGTGAATTCGAATCCAGTATCGCGCGGCTTGGGCTCGATGCGCATCCAGACCTCGGCGAACTGGCCCGCGCCGCCGGTCTGCTTCTTATGGCGGTACTTGGAGTCGCCTTTGGCCTTGATGGTTTCGCGATACCGCACCCGCGGCTCAATTAATTCAACGTGGACGTTGTAGCGGCGGCGGAGGCTATCCGCGATGACCTCGAGGTGGAGCTCGCCCTGGGCCGAAACAATCGTCTGGTGCAGCTCGGAATCCACCATGTAGAGGAACGTCGGGTCTTCGTGGTGCAACGCCGCCAGGCCGGTGGCGATTTTGTCTTCCTCGCCTTTGACGCTGCCCCTGAGCGACGCATGGATGTTCGGCTTGGGATAATCCACCTTGGGGAGCGACACCGGCTTCTTCCCGCCGCACAGGGTATTGCCCGTGTGCGTGTCCTTGAGCTTGACCACCGCCCCGATGTCGCCGGCGCCAAGCGACGGCACGCTGGTCCGGTTCTTGCCGTTGAGCAGATAGATTTGCCCGATCTTCTCGGTGCTGCGGCGGGTGGTGTTATAGACCTCGCTGCCGAACTTGACCGAGCCGGAGTAGATGCGGAAGAAGGACATCTCCCCGAACTGCGCCTCGCTCATGGTCTTGAAAACATAGAGCACCGGGTCGGGGTCGTTCAGCCCGATCTCCATTTCCTTGCCGTCGATGTCGGTCGCTTTGACCTTCTCCCGGTCCACCGGGGACGAGCCGTACTTGGCGATGAAATCCATCAGCCGGGCCACGCCGATGTTGTTTTCGGCCGAGGTCACAAACAGAGGGGTAAACACCTGTTTCTGGATGGCCTCGTGCAGGCCCGCGCGCATCTCCTCCTCAGACAACCCGCCCTGCGCGAAGAACTTCTCCATCAAGGTGTCGTCGGACTCCGCGATATACTCGATCAGCTGCTCATGCATCTTCTTGACCCTCTCTGCCAGCTCGCCCGTGGGGGGTGCCTCGGTGAACTTGCCGCTCTTGTCCGTCGCGTAGGTAATGACCTCGTTGCGCGGCACGTCAAGCACCTGGGTGAAGCCGGGCCCGGCATTGAGCGGCAGGGTGAGTGGAAACACGCGCTCGCCAAAATGCGCGCGGATCTGGGCCAGCGTCTTGTCGAAATCGGTCTCCTCCTTGTCGAAGGCGTTCACGACGATCATCTTCGGGATCCCGTCCTCGGTCGCGTATTTCCACACGGCATCGGTGCCAACACCCACGCCGTGGTTGGCGTGGACCGCGATGAGGGCGAAGTCGCCCACGCGCAGGGC
>JAPLUA010000612.1 GCA_026397855.1 Verrucomicrobiota bacterium
CTCCATGTTGCCGGTGCCCTTGAACTCCTGGAAGATGAGCTCATCCATGCGCGACCCGGTATCCACGAGCGCGGTGGCCAGGATCGTCAGGGATCCTCCCTCCTCAATCTTGCGGGCCGAGGCGAACATCTTGCGCGGGATTTCCAGCGCCCGGGCGTCCACGCCGCCGGTCATTGTGCGGCCGCTGCCCCCATGCACACTATTGTAGGCGCGGGCCACGCGGGTGATCGAGTCGAGCAGCACGAACACGTCCTTGCCGGCTTCGACCATGCGGCGGCAGCGCTCAATCATAAAGCGCGAGAGACGCACATGGGTTTCCAGGTCCTGGTCGTTGGAGGAGGCAACCACTTCGGCCTTGACCGAGCGTTGGAAGTCGGTGACCTCCTCGGGGCGCTCGTCAATGAGCAGCACCAGCGTGTGGACCTCCGGGTGATTGGCGGTGATGGCGTTGGCAATCTGCTTGAGAATGGTGGTCTTGCCCGTGCGCGGTGACGCGACAATCAGGCCGCGCGTGCCCTTGCCAATGGGCGTCACCATGTCAATGACCCGCGTCTCGATCAGGTCCGGGCTGGTCTCAAGCCGGAACTTCTCAATGGGGTCAATGGTCGTCAGGTTCTCGAAGCGGACGGACTTGGTGTAATCCTCGAACAGCATCTCGTTGACCTTGTCCACGCCCTTGAGCTGCGGGCTGGTGCCCCGGTGCGGGGGTTGCGTGGGGCCGGCCACATAGCTGCCCTCACGGAGGAAGCTGCGCTTGATGGTGTCCGGGGTGACAAAGATGTCGGAGGGTTTGGGATGGAAATGGTTCTCGGCGGTCCGCAGGAAGCCGAAGCCTTTCTCGGAAATTTCAAGGTAACCCGCACCGTAATCGCCGGATGCTGGATTATTATTGTTCTTTGTCGCTATGCTCATACTAGATTGTGCGTGCTCGAAGGTGTTTCAGAATTAAGCCCGGAAAACCACTAATGAACTTTGAATTCCTGGGAAGCGGCTGTGCTGGATTCCGAACGATCCGGATCACTATAACACACCTGACAGACCTTCGTTACACCTATTAACTACCGCTATAGCCCGGGGGACGCAACAACTTTTTTCAATTTATTTGACAACTGCGCCCTCGCGTCAACCGCTGGCGGAAAGCCTCCGGACTCCTGATCCCGCGCTTTGGTGCATGAAAGCGTGTGGAAGGTTGCTGAACCCATCCCGCCGGGTCAGGGGACCCGGCCTACACGAATACCACGCCTTGCAGGCCCGGTGCCCCCACCGGGCGGGCCGCGCCATTTCCACGGGATCACGAGTCCTGAGCCTCGCTAATCCTCTTTCTCGGATGGATTGATCGGGCTTCCTTCCCAAAGCCACACGCCTTTCTCCCTGGTCAGAACCCGCTGGGCGCTGCCCGGCGCGGGGAGTGCGGGGGTTTCGGGCAGCCAGCGTGCCAGGCTATCCCGCGTCGCCGCGAACTCAGCCTTGGCAACAAGGTTGGTCCACTCGTTCGGGTCGTTCCGGTAGTCGTAAAGCTCCCCGGAGCCATCGGCATACCGGGTATAACGCCAATGCTCTGTGCGCACAGAATCATTTCCCTGGTTGTGGCTGGTGATGGCAGGCCACGGGCGCGGCGCTTTCGGGTCCTTCAACTGGGGCAGGAGGCTGTGGCCTTCGACTCCCGGCCTGGACGGCAGGCCGCACAACTCCACGAGAGTGGGATAGATGTCCAGCAACTCGGCTGGCTGCAGGCATTGGATCCCCTGCCCCGCGCCCGGGCCGGCGAAAATGAGCGGGACGTGCGTGGACCGGTCCCAGAGCGAGTTTTTGCCGGTAATGGCCTTCTCCCCGAGGTGCCACGCGTTGTCCGACCAGAGCACGATCACGGTGTTCGTCATCTGGCCGGTGTCGTCGAGGGCGTCGAGCACGCGGCCGATCTGGCTGTCCATGAAGGTGGTGCTCGCGAGGTAAGCCCGGACCAGCGGCCGCCATTGATGGGCTTTCTTGAGCCAGGAGAGTCGCGGCTCGGGGAGCTTCCAGTGGAGATACCAGGCGAACTCCGGCACGTCATCGCGGTCCCCGTCTTTCACGGGCGGCAGCGTGATCTGGTCTTCGGGCGGGAAACGGTCGAACCATTTCTGCGAGGCAAAGCACGGCACGTGAGGCAGCCGGAACCCGACGGCGAGGAAGAACGGCCGGCTGGCCGGGAGTGACTTCAACTGCCCGATGGCGGCATCGGCAATCTTCCAATCCGCCTGGTCGCGATCGTCCCGGGGATAAACACCCCAGTCCATAAGCCGCATGGTTGCCGGGGTGTTGACCAGTTTCACGGGCGGCAGCGGCATGCCCGGGGCGGGGCCCCAGACGTTGAACTCGTTGGTGTGCAGCCGTTCGGGGATGGAGCCGTCATGGAATACCTTGCCGAACGAGGCGGTGAAGTAGCCGTGCCGGGAAAAGTATTGGGGAAGTGCGACGCAGTCGCGGGTGCGCGCGACATCGCGAATGCCCGGGGCCAGCCCGTAGATGCCGGTGGATGTGGGGCGCAGGCCGGTGAGCAGGCTTGCCCGTGACGGATTGCAGAGGGGGGCCTGGCAGTGCGCGTTCCGGAAAAGCACGCCCCGCGCGGCCAGCCGATCCATGCAGGGCGTCTGCGCCTGCGGATGGCCGCCCAGGCAGCCGACCCAGTCGTTCAAATCATCTATGGCGATGAAAAGGACGTTGGGCTTTGAGATCGCGGCCGCCGGATCAGCCTGCGATGCCTGGATCACCAGGACGCAGGAGAGGAGAACAAAGCACTGGAGCCGCCGTGTCATGCCGGGAGGCTAAGCGCGGCTCTCCTTGAGGGGAAACGGCTCGAACCGTGGCGCGCAGAGGTGGTTCAGCCAGAACGCCAGCAGATACATGCAGCCGCAGATGCCGAACAGAATGGCGTAACCGGTTGTCACGTTGCCGAGCTTCTGGAAGTGATCGAGCATCCTGCCGGTGAGGGCCGGGAAGAGGATGCCGCCCGCCGAACCGGCCATGCCGCCGATGCCAATGACCGAGGCCACAGCCTTCTTTGGAAACATGTCGGACACCGTCGTGTAGAGATTCGCCGACCACGCCTGGTGGGCCGAGCCGGCAAGGCCGATCAGCAGGACTGCCGTCCAGTCGCCCACGCGGGTCACACAAAGAATCGGGAGGGCGCATAACGCAAAGATGAACATGCCGGTCTTCCTTGCCCGGGTGACCGTCCATCCCCGCTTCGTGAGGTAGCCCGTCACCCAGCCGCCAAAGATGCTGAGCACCGTCACAATGCCGTAGATGGTGACGATATGAATCCAGCTCTTCTTGATCTCGAGCCCGCGGGTTTTCTTGAAGAAATCCGGCAGCCAGATGAGGAAGAACCACCACACCGGGTCGGTGAGGAATTTCGCGGTAATGAACGACCAGGTCTGGCGGTAGCTGAGCAGGCTGAGCCAGGGAACTTTATCCTGCGGGTTCTCATCCTCCCGGTCGCTGCGGATGATGGCCAGTTCCGCAGCACCGACGCGCTTGCTCTTGTCCGGCACTTCGTAAAACGGAACCCAAAGGAATAGCCAGAGCAGGCCGGCGATGCCGGCGGCGATGAAGCAGGACTGCCAGCCCCACGTGTAGGCCATCCAGGGAATGACGGCTGGAGCGATGAGGGCGCCGGCGTTGGTGCCCGCGTTGAATATGCTCGTCGCGAAGGCCCGCTCGCGCTTGGGAAACCACAGCGCCACAGCCTTGATGGCCGAAGGAAAGTTGCCCGCCTCCCCCAGGCCCAAAGCCGAGCGCGCGGCGATGAAGCCCGTGAAGCTGCCCACCAACGCATGAGCTGCGGCGGCGAAGCTCCAGGCAATGATGGACACGGCATAGCCGAGCTTGGTGCCAAAGCGGTCCACGAACCACCCGAAGCCCAGCAGGCCGATGCCGTACGCAAATTGGAAGGCCGAGTTCACCCAGCCGAACTGCTCGTTGGTCCAGCCGATATCCTTGTCGAGAATCTCCTTCAGCAGCGACAGGATCTGCCGGTCAATGTAGTTGATGGTTGTGGCAAAAAACAGGAGCGCACATACCACCCATCGGTAGTTGCCGCTATTGCCGGACTGGGACGAGGCGACCGCCGCGTCGCTTGAGGTTCGCTCTGGTTTGATCGCTGAAGGCATCGTGGTCACAGGATTCACATTGCAACTGCCGAGGTCAAGCATCCAGAAAGGCTCCCGGAGCTCAGTCAACCCCTGGAATGTAACAAATCGCTCCAATGCCCGTTCCCCGGCCTGGCTGCCCCTGCCCGCAACGGCTGCGCCGTGGCGCAGTCATGGATTCCAATGCCGCTGGTCTTTGTCACAACTCAAGCCGAGGGATGCCAGAACCACGCGTGCGCAGATAAAGCCGGCCCGTTTCCATGCCAGATCCAGGACAGACCGGCAGGTGCCCTGGCACCATTCCACGCGCAGGGCATTGGAGCCGTTTGTTACATTCCCCGGCTGCGCGCCCAGCGTGACAATGTAACAAACGCCACCAAGGCCATTCCCGGCGCCCCCGGTGCCGTGCCTCCCCGGCACCCCAAGCATATTCCAACGGTAGTGCCCCGGTAGCACTACGGTATTGCCCCCGTAGCGGCCCCATGTTGATCAGATCAACATGGGGCCGCTACCGTAGTGCTACCGGGGCAATACGGGTGCACTACCGTTGAATCACGCCTGCGCCACGCTTCCAA
>JAPLUA010000400.1 GCA_026397855.1 Verrucomicrobiota bacterium
CAGCCTGGTTATCGGCGCCGAAGAGAACCACTGGATTCTCGCGGACGCCCTTTGGCACTTGGATCGCCCGGCGGTTATCACCGGCGGCGCGGGCGCGTTGTGTTTGACCTGCGACCCACAGCTATCCTGCGGCGTCGAACTCGCCGCCATCACCGATCCGCAGACCTATTCCGCACGCCTGCCTCGCGCCCAGGCTGCGCGAGCCATGCGCCAGCAGCTCGACGGCTCGGGCCCGGACCTGCTCTGCGACGGCCTGGGTGGGAGTCGGCGCGCGGATGCCCCGGAAGCGGCCGCGTGGAGCGATTGGGCCGGGCCGCGCCTGAGCCTCAAGCGGATCCTGGGCGAGGGGCTCATGGCCGCCGCCGCCTGGCAATGCGTCGCAGCTTCTGACGCGGTCGCCGGGGGGAGGTTCGCCGCTGCCAATGTCAGCCTGGTGGGCGGCAGCCACCAGTCCATTGGCGCCCGCTTCGTCCGGGGCGGGCCGCATTCTCCCGCCGCCTGACCATGGCCGACCGGCTCCTCATCATCCAGCCTTCCCACTATCGCTCAAAGGCCGATCGCTCGGTCTTCCGGGTGCGCCGGCGGAACGTGGTGCCGTTGACCCTGCCCTACCTGGCCGCGCTGACGCCGCCGGACTGGAAGCTCAAGCTCATAGACGAACAACTGCAACCGCTCGACCCTAAGGAACCTGCCGACCTGGTCGCCATCACCACCAGCACCCTCACTTCGCTGCGCGCCTACGACATCGCCGACGACTTCCTCCGCCGGGGGGTGCCGGTCATCCTGGGCGGTCCGCACACCTTCTTTCACGCGGACGAAGCCGGCGGGCACGCTTCGGCTGTCGGCATTGGTGAAGGCGAGACGATCTGGCCCCGGATGCTCGAAGACGCCCGCCGGGGCCAGCTCAAGAAAGTCTATCAGGCCGATCTGCTCCCCGACCTGGCCGGCCTGCCACTGGCCCGCTACGACCTGCTGGATCTGCGGCCTTATCGCCCCTTCCGGACCTTCACCATCATCTCGTCGCGCGGATGCCCCTTCCACTGCGACTTCTGCTCCGAACGCCTGCTGCTGGGCGAGCGCTACCGGTGCAGGCCGGTGCCGGAGGTGATCGAGGAGATCAAACGCTGCGGCTCGCGCAGCATCTTCTTCGGCGACAGCAACTTCGGAGGCAAGCGGAGCCACGCGATGGAACTTATGGAGGCGCTGATTCCGCTCAAGGTGCGATGGTCCGCGCTCTGGTCCTCCTACCTCTGCAACGACGGGCCCTTCCTCGACCTGGCCCGGCGGAGCGGGCTGCTGCACGTCAATATCGGCATCGAGAGCATCAGCCCGCAGACGCTCGACAGCATGAACAAGCGGTTCAACAAGGCCGACAAGTATGCGGAGATGCTGGCCAACCTTCGCCGCCGCGGCATCAGCTACTCTTTGAACTTCGTGTTTGGCTGGGACGGCGAAGGCGAGAGCGCCCTCCACGCCACGCTCGCATTTCTCCAGCAGCACAAAGTCCCCGCCGCCTACTTCACGCTCCATGTTCTCGCGGCTGCCCATGCCGGTGACGCAATCCAACATCGCCTCGTGGGTCATCAACTTTTCCCAACTCCGCCTGGCCGGGGTCGAGGAAGCCCACAACGATTTTGATGGATACTAAGCGCCAGCCCTCTTTTCGGCTTGCCCGGCGCCCGTTCGTGTAAGAGGCTTAACGGATAAAGCCGATAGCAGCCTATTGAATGGAAAACACCACGACGCTCAAGCCGGACATCAAGCAATTGATGGTCGAGAACCTCATGCTGCAGATCACCGCCGATGAAATCGGCGACGCCCAACTCCTCTTCGGCCCGGGCAGCCTGGGATTGGACTCCGTGGATGCCCTCCAACTGGTCGTAGCCCTGGATAAGAAATACGGTCTCAAGATCGCCGACCCCGAGGCGGCGCGCCAGATTCTCAAGAGCGTGGACACCATGGCCGAGGCGGTGGCTGCGCACATCCAATCCCCGCCCGCACAACTCCAACCCACGGTTCAGGCGCTTTAACCCGGCCCGGGTTTGCTGCGAAAGACGCCAGCCGGCTATTTCCGGCTGCTCTTGGGCTTGGGGCGGGCAGCCGGGCGTTTTGCGGCTTTGCAGCGCGCGAGTTCGCGTCGGGCTTTGGCCAGCCCATCGCGCAGCTTCTCCAATTCCGCCACATATTCCGCGCCCTCCTGGCGGGCTGCCCCCAGTTCCCGGGAGCGGCGGCGCAGTTCGAGCTGGGAAACGACGTGCCGGGCGAGGATGCGCAGGGCCTGCTTCTGCTCCAGTCGCAGCTCGCGCGGCACTTTGTCAATCACGCACAGGGTGCCCAGCGCATGGCCGTCGGGAGTGATCAACGGGGCGCCGGCGTAGAAGCGGATCTTGGGATCGGTGGTGACCAGGGGGCTGTGGGCAAACCGCTCGTCGAGGAGCGCGTCCGGCACGATGAACAGATCGCTTTGGGCGATGGCGTGCGCGCAGAAGGATATGTCGCGCGAGGTCTCGCTGAGGGTGGTGCCAACCCGGGACTTGAACCACTGCCGCTTTTCATCCACCAGGCTGATCAGCGCGATGGGGGCCTCGCAGATGCGCCCGGCCAGCTCGGTCAGGTCATCGAACAGCTCTTCGGGAACGGTGTCGAGCACCTCGTATTGCCAGAGCACCTTGAGCCGTTTGGCTTCATTTTGGGGGATTGGAGCACTCATGAGTTCAATTCATCTATGAGGCCACCATAGTATAAGTTCCCAACGCCGGAGGCAACACCTGTTTTTCGGCAACGGGCGGCTCACATCGGGTCGCGGTTGACGTCCTGGTAATAGATGGTGCTGGCTGCGGTCTTGCCCATCGCCACGAACCACTGCGGGCAGTAGGGCGCCAGCCAGATCACATCGCCGGCCTGCACCGGGTGCCAGTCCTCGTCCAGCCGATAGATGCCCTGGCCGCGCAGCATGACCAGCCCATGCTCCATGATGGAGGTTTGGACGCATGGCGAAGTGGCGCCCGGCTGAAAGGTGAGGATGTTGACGGCCATGTCATACCCGGGCAGGTCGGGCAGGAGAACCTGCAAACGCGCGTCCCCGTTCCCCGGGAAAGGCTGACCCTTGGCATCGCGCTCGTGCCCGACCATGGCCGGGGGCCTGTCTGCGCCCGGGAGCGGCTCGTATTTCTTCTGGAAGATCACGATGCGCGAGGCCGCGCCCCCGCTCTTGATCTGCACATCCTTGCCCGCTGGCAGATAGACGTAGCTGCCCGGCTCGAGCCGGTGCCGGCGATCATCCAGCACGATGCTCGCGTTGCCCTCGATCACATAGATGAAATACTGGTTGCCCCCGGTGTTGCCGAGGCACTGCCCGTCATGCTCCAGCGTAACGAGCAATTGCGAGAACTGCGCCCCCAGGGCGGGAGAGATGGGGATGTTGCAGACGGCCTTCTCCCAGCCGGGCAAGCGGCTGGGCGCAAAACCGCCCGGTGTGAGCAGCGCATAGCGGGCCTTCAGGACGGTTCGCGAATGGCCGGGTAGCTCGTTTAACTTCATGCTTCAGGTTACGGGTTTATGGACAGCATTTTAGGCCCCCGCTCGCCCTGCCACAACTGCTAACTGAAGGCTCCGGATAGGTGGCCGGCTCGAAAAGAGCAAGGCGCTGCTGATGAACGGTCAGGCCGAAGCCCGGCTTGACCCTTAGGCTCTTCCGATTTAGGGTGGAATCATTACAGGGGAGCCAACCCGTCGCTGAACCGGTTTCAGTGCGAAGGCTGAGAGTGCTGCGCGGGAGCGCGGCAGACCCGTTGAACCTGCTCCAGGTAATGCTGGCGAAGGGAACACC
>JAPLUA010000078.1 GCA_026397855.1 Verrucomicrobiota bacterium
CCATGCTCAGGCTGTGTTCAGCCACAGCGCCGGCTCCTTCCAGACCTACAACTTCCACGCGTGGCATGACTTCTCCCGGCAGGACCCCCATTCGGAGTCCGTCCGGACGGTCTCGTTCCGCATCCGGGTGCCCCGCGTGATCCTGCTGATCATTTACGATCATCTGCCCAAGAATGAGGTGAAGTTCACGCGGCACAACATCTTCGAGCGGGACAAGAACACCTGCCAATACTGCGGGAAGGTGTTTGACCGCAAAGACCTGAACCTGGACCATGTGCTTCCACGCGACCGTGGCGGGCCAACCTCTTGGGAGAACATCGTCTGCTCCTGTATCGAGTGCAACACCCTGAAGGCCAACTGCACGCCGCAGGAGGCCGGCATGCACCTCATCCGCAAGCCCAAGCGGCCGAAGTGGCGTCCCTTCATCCAGATCAACCTCAGCCTCCATAAGCACGACAGCTGGAAGCACTTCATTGACCTGGCCTACTGGAATGTGGAGCTGGGCGAGGGCGTGGAGTAGAGACGGCACCGGCTTTCACGCAAACGCTGATTTTCCCCCTGGCCCGGATGCCTGAGCTCACGAGGACGTTCGCCCTCCTGGTTATTGGGCGGGCTACCGGACTGGTTCGAGGGTTGCGGCGCTGATCCGGGCCTTGCCTTGCGCCGGGGTCAGCCTCACCGCGACCCGGCCCGGGCGGTTTAATGTGACCGGGTAAGTCCGTTCCAAAACCCGGTTGGCGCGGCCGGCCTGTTTGAAGATGTCCACCCGGTCGTTCAGCGGCCAGGGATCGGATTTATTGGCCCGGCTGACTTCGACCTTTGCCGGCTCGCTTGCCTCGCGGAATGAGACTGTGAATACGCTTTGGCCGGGGGCGCTCGATGCGGGATCAAGCAGCAGGAGGCGCAGGCGGTATTCGCCGGCGGGCATTGCGCCCCGATCCATGATCGGCCCCAGTGTGAACTCGATGGGCTGGTCGCTCTGGATTCCGGTGCGGCAAAGATCCGCCGCCACCTCGGTCGAGCCCGGGCTGAGCGTGGCTTCCGTCCCGGGCGGCAGCACGAACGGGCTGGCGCCCGTTTCCCCGGCTCCCAGCGTTTGCCACATCTGGCCTGCCGGATCCGTGTGCCAGGTGAATCGGCCGGGCATTTGCGCCAGGGGATCGTGCGAGGTCGGGGCGAAATTGAAGCGTGCCGGTTCGATCCCGAGCGCCTGCCGCTGGCGGAGCCAATACGGCAGCCAGCGCAGGTTCATGGAGACCACGAGCCCCTGCTCCCCGCGGGTGATGCCGCCCAGCGCGCTGAACCCGGCAAACTGCCTGATCACGGGCTCCGGCTGGCAGGCCGCTATCGCCGCGCGGGCACCGGCAAGGTCGCCCGATTTGAGCAGGTCGCGGGAATGCTGCAGCGCGTTATGCGCACGGTGGAAGCCGGCGATGAACTCCTCAAGCCCTGCGAAATAGTCCACCCGCGCGCGCTGATCGGCCGTGAGCCGTGAACGATCCACCGCGGCGAGGAGCTTGAGGCGCTCGTCGCAGCCGGCGCCAATCGTCCCGGCGTCCGCCAGCGGCCGGTCAATGAAAGTGTCGGTGGTTTCGCGGGCAAACATCGGCGCCTGCGTCACCCACTGCTCCAGGTAGGTGGCCATTGGGCCGGCGGCGGCTTCGCCGAAGGACTTTGCAGCCATGTCCCGGCAGGTGGCGCTGAGCGGCTCATCTCTTGAACCGGCCCAAACCTGCCGTGCGTGGCTGGCAAAAAACAGGTCGAGCGGACGCGTGGTCCAGTGGATGATGCCAAAGCCGCAGGCCCGGGCATCGTCGAGCTTGGAGGCGAACCCGGAGAACGGAGTGTAGGGCCGGCCGATGTAGTTGCCGTCGTCGTGGTGGGCCCAGATTACGGGGAGCACTGGCCGCTGGGCGCCGACCTCCCGGAGCGCCCGCCGCGATTCCGCGTCGGCTAGCTGCGGGTGGCCGTTCAGCACGTTGTAGTCGAGGCCGATCAGCTTGGCCTGCGGCGGAAAGAAGCGGTGCGCCGCTGGCAGGAACTTGAAGTCCCAGGTTCCGGCAGCCATGCGCACGTGGCCGTAGCCGGTTTCCCGCAGCGCCCGTTCCCAGGCCCGGACGATCTTTCCGATGCCGAACAGGTTGTGGGCATGCCAGAGATTGGCGGCCCCGGGTGTGCGGGCGGTTTCGGCGCGGAACTCCTCCTGCCACGAGGGAGGCATTTCGGCCGTTGTGAAGTCCATCCAGGGGGTGCCGCCGGTGCGGAACCAGACGACCAGACAGGTGATCTGCGGATACGCCGCCAGCAGCGTGGCTGCCT
The DNA here is from genome assembly GCA_026397855.1 of Verrucomicrobiota bacterium. GTDB lineage: Bacteria > Verrucomicrobiota > Verrucomicrobiia > Limisphaerales > UBA8199 > JAPLUA01. The sequence goes on from JAPLUA010000078.1 coordinate 2,320, forward strand.
GCGCCTTGTAATAGAGATAGCCCTCGGGCGTGTCCGGATCGGCCAGCCAGACCTTGCCGCGGCCGGTGGCAAAGCGCGCCTCGGCGGGAAGGGTTCGAATCAGGTCCTGCGGGTTGGCGGAGATCGTGTCCGAGTCGTTGGCGAAATAGAGTTCCATGCCGCGTTCCTGCGCGCAGGCAAACACGCCTTGCATCAGCTCTTGCGCCGCCCCGGCCCGGCGGTCATCCGGCCCCTGCGCGGCGTCGGCTCCAAACACCGGCTGCTCGAAAACCTCGCCCCCGGGGAGACGCCGCACGTCGTTCACGTGCATCGTGGACCAGTCCCGGCCCCGGGCGGTTGTGCTGAGGTAGCCGACCGGCTTGGTCCTGCCGTTGAAGGTGTAGCTGACCATCGGGTTGTTGCCGTAGGCGTGGACCATCACCGCGTTGTAGCGCATCTTCTGCGACTGATGAATCCACGTCTGCCACTCCGGCAGGTTCCAGGTGGAGCAGCCGCTCAGGAAGTTGTGCCAGTCGAAGACCATGCGGTCGCCGGCCAGCGGTGCATCGGAGAGCTGCCAGCCCTCAAACGAGAAGGAGCTCCGCTTTGCGGCCGGCACTGTGTTGCAGGAAAGGTAGAACCCGCATCCCAGCTTCTCCAGCAGCGCATAGACTCCGTAGGCCGTGCCGCGCGCATCCGCCCCGGTGATGATGCCCAGTTCCCGGGCTCCCTCCCGTCGTGTGAGGACGAGGAAAGACTCGGGAACAGCCGGCGCGGCCCCGCCCGCCAGCCGGCGCACCTCGGCATTGGTGGCACAACCGACGACGATTCCCCTGCCTGTCTCCGGCAAGGCATTGGTTGGGGCAAAGCGGTCCCCGGGATAGAGCCGGCCCAGGTATTCCACCAGGTCGGCAGCCGCCAACCGCTCCGCGCTGGACGGCCCGGTCCGGCATGGCTGGCCGGCCGCAGTCCGCGTTGGATCAGGCCCGTTCATTCCAGCTCAGCCCCCGAACTCCCGCCACGCATCGCGGAACCATTCAATCGCCCGCCAGGAAGTGCGGATGGAGGTGTTGCAACTGGCTGAGAGCATGAAACGATGGCGATAGGGCTGCAGGCGGATGAGGAGCGCCTCGACGTAGCGCCGGACCTCGTCGGGCGTGGTGAAGCGTTCGGTCTCCATGGCGCTGATGCCGCCGCTGATAATGAGCCGATCCCCCGCGAGCCGCATGGCCTCGTCCAGCGGCGTGTCGCCCAGCGGCGGGTAGGCCACGCCCTCCAGCCCGTCCACGCCCAGGGAGGCGATAAGCGGCAGCACGGCCTTCTGGCGTCCGCAGGCGTGGATGAAAAAGGCCGAGCCGCGCTCTCGGCACCGGCGGGCGGCCTGCTCGTAATAGCTCGCGGACCACCGCTCGACATAGTGCGGCGGGTGGAACATCGAATCGAGGTTGTCCATGGACATCATGGCCGGCACGCCCGCCCCGAGCATCTGGTCCACCAGGTCCAACTGCGCGGCCTCGTGCATCGCCAGCAGCTCGCGGCACTGGTCCGGAAAGTCCTGCAAGAGAAACACCGCCTGGTCCGCCCCTGCCGCGAAGTGCAGCAGCTTGAGCGGGCTGAACAGCTCGCCCGCTACCACGAGGCCGCTTTCCCCCACCTCGCCCTGCCAGCGCGAGTAGAGCTCGCGATCGAAACGCCATCGGCGGCCGCGCAGCAGCTCCCGGAAGGCGTCCATCTCGCCGACGAAATCCTTGAACAGGTATTCCTCCTGCACCAGCGTGGATTCGGCAAACAGGTAGCGCAGCCGCTCCCGCAGCCGCCCGCGGCGCGTGTGGTAAACCTTCTCGATGACGGTGTCCCCGCCATCGGTGTGCCGCTTGACCTCCACCTCCACGCCATCCCAGGTCTCGGTCGCCAGCCCTCCAACCCAGGTTGCAGCCTGGCTGCAATAAATGTTGCGGCTGAACACATCGAGGCCAAGGTGCCGGATGAGCGCCAACTGGGAAGGGCAATCCCGCAGCTCGGCCGGCAGCAGGCCGTGTTGGCGGTAGTGCGCGAACCATTGCCAGTAGTTCGGGGCGAAAACCACGCGCGGGGGTGTCTGGCGATGCAGCACCTTCAGCACGCATTCGCGCGCCGTCGGCGGCCCGCTCTCGCCCGTGGCGGCCTGGGAGGCTGGGTCGGTCATGGCTGAATGAATTGTCTGCCGGGGATTCTGGACACAACCCGGCGGGACGAAAGCGCAAAATGGGGCCAACCAGGGTGCATAGCGGCGTTGCCGCCGCGAAGTGAGCGGGGGACGGCTTGCGGTCGTGCGGCGGCACCCGACGCGGCAGAGGCTTGCCCGCCGATGGACAGGCCGATAGCTTCATCGCATGAGCATGAACCGCCAACCCATCCATTTAATCGCCCTAGGCACCCTGCTGCATCTGGCCCTCTGTGGCTTTGCGGCCGAGTTCTACGTCGCCCCGAGCGGCAATGATGCCAATCCCGGCACGAGGTCCCGGCCTTTCGCAACCCCGGAGCGCGCCCGCGACGAGGTGCGCCAACTCCGGCAGGGAGGCCAGCTGGGCAAGGGCGCCGTCACGATCTGGCTGCGCGGCGGCGATTACCTCCGCACCCGGGCGCTTGAACTGACCGCCGCCGATTCGGGCACGTCGAACGCCCCCGTCACCTGGCGGGCCCGGGAAGGCGAAACCGTCCGGCTGCTCGGCGGGCGGAAGCTCTCCGGCTTCGTGCCGGTTGCCGATCCCGCCATTCTCTCGCGCCTGCCGGCAGCGGCCCGGCCCCACGTCGTGCAGTTGGACCTCAAAACCCTGGGCGTGACCGACTTCGGAGAGATGCGCTCCCGGGGCTTCGGCCGGGCGCTCGTGCCGGCCCATTGCGAGCTGTTCGCAGGGCACCGCCCGATGACCCTCGCGCGCTGGCCCAACGAGGGCGAATGGGAACGCATCGCCGGCTTCCCCGATGCCACGGCAAGAATTGACGAGCACGGCGGCCGGGTCGGCACGCTGGAAAACGGGTTCAACTACAGCGGCGACCGCCCACGCGGCTGGAAGAACACGGGCGATATATGGGTCCACGGTTACTGGTCCTGGGACTGGGCCAATTCCTACGAGAACGTGGGCTCGATTGATCTGGATCGCCACCTGGTAAAGACCGTCGCCCCTTACGGGCAATACAGCTTCCGTAAAGGCCAGCGCTTCTATTTCCTGAACCTCCTTGAAGAGCTGGACCAGCCCGGCGAGTGGTTCCTCGACCGCCAGTCAGGAGTTCTTTACTTCTGGCCGCCGGAAACGGGCCGGGAGCCCTCTGCCGCGCCAGAAACGTTCCTCTCCCTGCTCGCCGAGCCACTGCTGAAGCTCACGGGCGCATCCCACGTCACCTTCCGCGGCCTGATCCTGGAGGCCACGCGCGGCAGCGCCGTCCAAATTCAGGGCGGCGCTGGTAACCGCATCGCCGGCTGCCTCATCCGCAACATCGGCAACTACGGTGTCACCATCGGAGGCGGCACGGATCACGGTGTGTTGGGCTGCGACATCTTCGATACCGGCGACGGCGGCGTCACCATGGACGGCGGAGACAGGAAAACGCTGCAAGCGGGCGGGCACTTCGTCGAGAACTGCCACTTCGCCCGCCTGGGCCGGTGGTCCAAATGCTACGTGCCGGCGGTGCTGATGAACGGCGTTGGCCAGCGCGCCTCCCACAACCTCATCCACGACCATCCCCACTGCGCCATCCTCTTCAACGGAAACGACCACCTGGTCGAGTTCAACGAGATCCACCACATCGCGATGGAGACCGGCGACGTCGGTGCCATCTACGCCGGGCGTGACTACACCTACCGCGGCAACCGCGTGCGCTATAACTTCATCCACGATACCGGCGGAGTCGGGCTGGGCTCGATGGGGGTTTACATGGATGACTGCATCAGCGGCACCGAGATCTATGGCAACATCTTCTACAAGGTCCAGCGCGCCGCGTTCCTGGGCGGCGGACGCGACCACCAGGTCATCAATAACGTCTTCGTGGACTGCAACCCCGCCGTCGAACTCGACGGCCGAGGCATAGACCGTTCCCCCGTCTGGCGCGCCATGGTGGACCAGATCATGCGCGGCAGTCTGGCCGAAGTGCCGCTGCCGCTCTACCGCGAGCGCTACCCCGCGATCAAGACCCTCGACCCGTATTACGGCCCGCCCGGCGGCCCGGCGATCACCGGCGACGCCTTCAAGGGCGTGCCCCCGGAGGGCAACGTCGTCGAGCACAACGTGTGCGTCGGCAAGTGGGTCAGGGAGGTTTGGAATGCCAGGGCCGGGACGCTGCAACTAACGGGAAACCTCACGAATGCAGCCGCATCGTTTGCCCGTCGCCCCGGCGAGCCGCCCCGGGCCACAGATTTCGCGCTCCGGCGTGATTCACCTGCCTGGAAGCTCGGCTTCCAGAAGCTCCCGCTCGACCGAATCGGGCTCTACCGCGACAAGGTGCGGAGATCCCTCCCCGACTGAACCGCGTGATGGGAGGCTACTTGCCGTTGTTGTTCACAGCATTGGCGATCGCTCTCAGGTAAGCGTTGCCCATGCCTTTGGTCGGCGTGAGGTAGCCGCCCTCGCCGTTTTCGTTCCAAGCGTAGAGCAGCAGGATACGCTCCTTGGTGGTTTGGTCCGGGTGCGCGTCCATCCACCGGATAGCGCGGGTGACGAAGCCGGCCACTTGCGCCGGCGTCCGGTCCGGATAATACACCGCCTGAGTTTCAGGCCTGGCCGCATCTTCCCACGGCCGCTTGTCCCAGCCGACGGTCACCACGGGCATGTAGGGCAGGGTGCTGTTGGCCGCAAAACGGTTCCACAGATCCTCGTGGCCCTCGATCATCCGGGAGAAGGGCTGGATTTTGTCCGGGCCTTTCACCGGGTAGCCGTGGTAGTTGTAGCCGGTTAGACACGCGTAGCCGTCCGCCTTCAGGTCGGCGAGGTTATCCCACTTGTTCGTTGGGCCCGGAGTGGCGCAGGCGGTGACACAAACTCCTTCCAGGCCGGCGGCACGAGCCTTGGCGTCGAGCTTGTCGAAGGCGGCCTTGACGGCGCTCGAGCTGCCAAAGGCGCCGCGCAGCTCGCGCGCGGTGAAGAACAACAGCAGCGGTTTGCCTCCGACCTTCACGTGCGTCGGCTCCCGGAACAGGCGCACCCACACGTCGGTCACGGCCTCCCAATCGGCCGGCCCGATGCGGAAGCCACCGTGGTTGGCAACCATCAGGCAGAACTGGAGACGCTGCTTGTTCCCGGCCTTCAGGTAGAGATCGAGCCCCGTGTTGAGCGGGGTGCTTTTCTCGGCGCCTTCAGGCCAATACCAGTCAAAGGCGAAGAACGACAGGCCATGGTCTGCCGCGCAATCAATCTGCCGCTCGACAACGGGCAACGAATCGTCCCGCCAGCCCCAGACCGGTTCCCGGTCGCAGAACTCGTCCCGCAGGCGCGGCGTGAGGTGATCCGTCTTCCCTGTCCACCCGTCGAAGTAATAGGCCCCGGCGCGGACCCTCGGGGGCGCCGCCGCAGTTTGGGCCGGCAGCGGGTCCGCATTCAGCAACAGGGTGGCAGCAAGGGTGGTTAGCGCAGTTTTCATTTTAGGTGATGGTTGAGCGGAACGCCAGGGCCCGGGAAACCCGAGGAAGTTCCTCGAAACGCAGCCCGGCGATAAAACAGCGGAGATGACGCAGTTCCATGACTGCCAGCGAGCGTAATCTAAAGTGACGCTGAGGCAAGAAAGTTGGCCTTTCATGCCGCGTAGTTTTCAAACCAGGACTTTTCTGTAGTTAGCAAAGCAGGACAGGTTCATTTTGGGCGATTGGTAAAGAGCAGTACAGGTTTCTCTGATTTGTTGGGTGGTGCGGC
>JAPLUA010000429.1 GCA_026397855.1 Verrucomicrobiota bacterium
ATGACGGCAATGACCACGAGCAATTCAATCAGGGTGAAGGCGTCCGCCTCCTGCGCCCCTCGATCGCGCGCAGGGAATCTATGCGCTCCTGATGGATTCGCGCCGGGATGGGCAAAAACCCACCGGCGCCCGTCAAGGCCTGAAATCCGAAAACCGGGCAGGCGGTAAGGCTGCATCAAGCTCGAATGAGCGAGTGCCGGCGCCGGCGGGAGTGAGGATATCCCACTGTTTTCAGGTGGCCCGCCCAACCCGGCAGGGTTGGCAGCCATTAGCCGGTGGTTGAGCAAAGACACCACCGGATCCGAGGGTGATTCGGGCTGCACCCCGGCAAGGGTGCCAGCGCGAGGGAACGAGTGGCTGGCACCCTGCCGGGGCGGATGGGATGTGGAACCGGGTTACCGGTGCTCAGCCTGCGGGCAAGTCACACCGGAGCCTCGCCGTATAAACACCGTATAAACACCGTAGCTTCACCGTAGATAACATCGGGAGAGCCCTTGACGCAACCCATTGTCCTGCTTCGGCTTGCGTCCAATGTAATCCAAAAACCACTGCAATCGGGATTCCACCCCATCCGCCGACAATAATCTGCTGTGGTTGAAGGACTCTCCCTTCCACTGGCCATGTACCCGCAGTTCTCCGGACGGCCAGTCATAGAGGATCTTGACGACCGGCCCTTCGTCCGCCGCAGGCCAGTTGGTTTCCCAAACCCGCGTATTCTCCGTGCTGGAGAACGAGTTGATGGGGGAGTTCATACGCCGCTGGCGGGCGGGCGAACCGCGCGCAAAGGCGTGGCGGGAGGCGCAGTCAGCCCTGTTGCGCTCGAAGGAGTTCGCCAACCCTTACTTCTGTGCCACGTTCAGGCTGCCCGGGCAGTGGCGGTGAGGATGGAGCGTATCAGAGGAAGATGATAACCTTAACGTTGGTGTCATCCACCCACGGACGTCCGTGTTCATCGAGGCGGATATGCGGAACGGTGTTCGCCTTTGTTATCACGGCACAACGCTACCTGAGTCTGGCCGGGAATCAAGGCCCCATCGCACCTGTGCCGCGCACCTGCGTTGGCGGGACGGGCGAAGGCGACAGGGCATTCTGCGTGCTTGTCGCCCCCGCCTGAAGGGTGTAGTTTGCCACCATGGGCGCGACGCTGACGGTCAATCTGGATCCGGAGGTTTTGCAGCTTGCCGAACAGGAAGCACAGGCACGACATACGACGCTGCCCGAGGTGGTTGCCCGCCAAATGAGGGTGATGGCCCGCAATTGGCAGGAGAGCCGGGGGGGGGGAAAGACCCCGATCACGGATGTGTTGCGGGGAGCGGTGAGGCTCCCGCCGGACTTCGACGGGCGGGCCGTGTTGACGGAGGAATTGCAGAAAAAACATGGCCGCCAAGCATAAGGTCTTCCTGGACACCGATGTGGCACTTGATCATTTGGCAGACCGCCAGCCGTTCGCCGAATATGCCCACCGGCTGCTCACCTGTAAAGCGAGTCGGCGTGGGATGCCAACAAGGGCAAGCTCTCTGAGTCGCTCAGGTGAACAGCATCACGAGCTGCGTTCGGCGGGAGTGCGTCGCCTTAACCGCCCGGGTCAGTCGCGCGCGGTTTCTTGCACCGCTTTTACGCACCTGCCGCAGATAGTGGGATGCTCGGGGACTGATCCGACATCGGTCTCCCAATGCCAGCAGCGTTCGCACTTCTCGCCAGCGGCTTTGCTGACGGAAATGGCGAGGGTTGCATCACCCGCCGGCTTAAACTCGAGCTGGGACACGTTGAGGAGCTCGCGCAAGGATTCCTGATGCGGCTGGGCAGCCGCTACCGCCGGGCTTGAGCCGGTGAAGGTGAGTTTCGCCTCCAGGGCTTTGCCAATCTCCTTGGCCTGCCGGGCCTTCTCCAGCTCCGGCAGAGCCAGTTCGCGCAGATCGAACAGCGCCTTCCACGCTACCACTTCGCCTTCTGGCCGCTGCAGACCGATGGGCTGCCATGTGAGCCGATGGGCGGAATCCACCGTTTTGCCCGGCACAAACTCCCATGCCTCGTCCGCGGTAAACGCCAGGATCGGCGCCAGCATGCGGCAGAGGCCGGCAACCATTCGGTGCAGGGCGGTCTGCGTCGAGCGGCGGCGGAGTGAGTTGGCGGGATCGGTGTAAAGCCGGTCCTTCACCACGTCGTGATAGATGGCGGAGAGCTCGACGGCCACGAACTGGCTGATCCGCTGATACACCACGTGGAACTCGAATCGGTCGTAGGCGGCAATGACATCCTGCTCGAGAAGGGAAAACTCGCCCAGGATCCAGCGGTCCAGGGCGGTCAGCTTGTCGTCGGGCACCGCATCTTTTGCCGGGTCGTAGTCGTAGAGGTTGGAGAGCTGGTAACGGAGGGTGTTGCGGAGACCGCGATAGGTCTCGGCCACCGTCTTGATGCGCTCCTCGCTGACAATAATGTCGTTGCGGAAGTCCTGGGAGGCGACCCAGAGCCGGACAACGTCCGCCCCCCACTTCTTGACGTAGGCTTCTGCGGTCTGGGGCTTCTCGTAGGCACCCTGGCCCTGCTTGCTCTTGGAGATCTTCTCGCGGTCGGCATCCACCATGAAGCCGTGGGTCAGCACGGTCTTGAAGGGAGCAGCGCCGTTGCCCGCCAGGGAGAGGAGCAGGGAGGACTGGAACCAGCCGCGGTGCTGGTCGCTGCCTTCCAGGTACATGTCGGCCTGCCAGCCTGGGGATGCGTGATCCGTGATGCGTGATGCGTGACTAAGCTCGGGACGGCGCATGAGGACCGAGCGCGAGGATGAGCCGGAATCTATCCACACATCGAGCGTGTCGTTCGACTTGGCAACGGGCGCGGGGCCTTTCCAATCCTCGGGCTTGAGGGCGGCCCACAAGTCGGCGGCGGTTTTCTCGAACCAGACATTCGATCCATGCTGCTCAACCAGGGCCGCGGCGTTGCGCACGATCTGGGCGTCGAGGATGGGATTACCCTCGGCGTCATAGAACGCCGGGATCGGCACGCCCCAGGTGCGCTGGCGCGAGATGCACCAGTCGGGCCGGCCCTTGACGGCGGCCTCGATGCGGCTCTTGCCCCAGTCGGGCACCCAGTTCACCCGGTTGATCTCATCGAGGGCGCGCTCGCGGAACTTCGCGTGGTCCACCTTGATGAACCACTGGTCCATGGCTCGGAAGATGATCGGCGTCTTGCTGCGCCAGCAATGCGGGTAGCTGTGGTGATAGTTCTCCTGGTGCAGCAGCGCCTTGCGGACGCGCAGCTCGTGGAGCACCGCCTCGTTGGCGTCGCTCTTGCCGTGCTTCTCCAGGATGGACATGCCGATCATTTCGGCGGGCATCTGCTGCTCCCTCGGCAGGTCG
>JAPLUA010000544.1 GCA_026397855.1 Verrucomicrobiota bacterium
GATGGCGGCGCCGCCGGCAGCGAGGAACTCCCCGAAAAGCGGGTCGTCGGGGACTCCGCCGCCGCCCAGGGCCCCCAGGCCGATGCCCATGACGTGTGCCGGAAACTCAACCGAGACGCAGGCTTCGGGTCGCGCGAGGCCCTCGAACCATGCGGAGGAATCCCCGGGCCAATGCACGCGCAGCCTGGCCTTGGGATCCAGCTCGAATACCTCCGCTGTGGCCCCGGCTTCCGACAGCGCCAGCGGGGCCGGGGAAACTTCAGCGGACGGGCCCGCTGGGGACGCGGGGCCGGCATGGGCCACCAGGAGCACATTGAGCCCGGCCAATTCCAAAACCTTGCGAACAGCGCTGGAGGCGTTGATGATGCCGAGGCGCCCCTGGATGGCACCAAGCTGGCGCGAGTAGATCATCAGGATCCGGATACCGGCCGAGCTGATGTAATCCACCTCCGCCATGTCCACCATGATCGTGTGCTGGCCGGACCTGACGCACTCGGCCAGTGCGCGCGCCACGTGGTCGCTCCAGGTGGCGTCCATCCGGCCCTTAAGCTTGAGCTCGAAATGCTCGGGGCGGGCAGTGCGGGTGATTTCCATAGGGATGACGCGGGTCAATGCTGCGGGGAATCGCTCACCAGCGTGGCCTGGCGCAGTAGCGCCTCCGGAATGGCCAGGCGGATCTCCTGCGCACGCTTCAGGTTGACGAGCACCTGGGTTTTTGTGGGCGGCGAGAACGGGATCGAGGCCGGGCTCTCGCCGCGCATGATCCGCGCTGCCATGAGGGCTGTCTCGCGCCCGGCGTCGTAGTAGTCGCGCGCCAGGACCAGGACGGCTCCTTGTTTGGCGGCGGTGCCCTGGCAGGCGAAGACCGGCAGGCGCGCCTGGGTGGCGGCGCGGGCGATGGCGGGAAAGCCCGCTACGCTAAGGTTGTCCACCACCTGGACCACGGCGTCGAGACCGCGCCCGCACAGCGCCAGCGCGGCATCCGGCAGGTCACTCGCCGTATTGGCGGCAACCGTTTCGACGGTCAGGCCGCACTGGCGGCACTCGCGGACAAACAGATCCTTGTTGGCCACCGAGTTGACCTCAGCCGGACAGAACAGGGTGCCAACCCGCTTGATTGCCGGGAAGTGCGTCCGCAGCAGTTGGGCCATCTCCCGGTAAGGCCCCAGGGTGTAAACGCCGGCCATATTCCGCAGGTGGTCCCGATCGGACTTGCCCGCCCCTGCCACAAAGGGATCGGCCACCACGGTGAACACGACCGGGGTGTCGTGGATCTGGCGGATGGCGGCCTGGAGCGTCGGCGTGCCATAGACGACATACAGATCCGCGCCGGCGGATTTGGCGGAATCGAGAAGCGACCCGAGGGTGGCCATGTCCCCCTGGGCGCTGAGGGTTCGGATCGTGAAATCGGTGCCGCTGTTAAGCCCCGCCTCCTTCAGTCCGGCACGCAATCCGCTCATGGCCTCTTCCACCATGACCGATTCAAGGTAGGAGGCTTCCTGGATCCTCCAGCGCCGGGCAAGGGGCTGCACGGGCGGCGGGGCGGGCTGGTGTTCAGCCGTGCGCATGGCCAACACGGCCGACGGGAATGTGATCCCGGGTTTGCTGCTCTCCACCTCCCCATCCTCCCCGAGAACCAGGTCGGCGCGGGCGATGAGGTCGTCGCTGAACTGCCAGGGGTCGCGCAGGCTCTTGAGAACCTGTTTGTTCAGCATGACGCGCTTGGGCATGAAGTTGGTGATGACGCAGGCAGCCGGGCTGCCGCCATCGAGGATGCCCGCCGCGATGCGGCCGACGCAGCGGCCCACCTCGGCATAGTTTGCCCCCAGGTCAAACAGCGTGCCCTCGCGCACCTGGCCGCTGGTGTTGGAGAAGACCGGGATTTTCGCTCTCCGGGCTGCGTCACATAGCGATGGGGTAGCGCCGAGCACGGTGCCATCCGCGCCGGTCCAGAAGGCCTGGACCCCGCGCGCGACGAGCGATTCAGCGGCTTCGCGCACATCCTTACTCTGGTCTATATTGGCCTCGATGAGCTGGATCCCCAGCACCCGGCAGATCTCCCGGGCCTTCAAGGTGCAGGCCTCGGAGTTGCGCTCCGTGGGATTCCAGACCACCCCCACGACCTGGAGGCCGGGCCAGAGCCGTTTGGCTTCGCGAAAGATCTCCTCCACCGGCTGGAACGTGCCGATCCCGGCGAGCCAGTGCGGCTTGTTCGTGGAGTTCATTTGCCGGATGCCGACACCTGCGCCTGCCGGATCGGTCACCCCGCCAAAGACGTGAACAGTGCGCCCGTCCTTGTTGGCGTTGGCCATGCATTGCAGCGCCAGCGTGCTGATCGTGATGGCCAGCTTGAAGCTGCCGTCCGTCATGCGCTGGGCGATGGCATTGGCGGTCGGGAGATCCCCCTCGGCGCTAAACCGCTGCAGCGCCAGCCGCCCGCCATCCTCGTAGCCGGCCCGGCTGAGCTCTTCCAGCACGCCGCGCTCCACCTCATCCTGCAGGGGGTTGGACGCATGCTTCAGCAGGGCCACCGGGATTGTCGAGGCTTGCGCCCCGGGCCGGCTCCGCGCCCCTTCCCGCGAGTGCAGGTCGGACAACAGCAAAGTCAGCGCCCCCGCCCCCAGCAGGACCAACGACAGGAACACGCGTTTGAGGATGGCCATAAATGAACCGCTCCGGCGATAGTGTCACGCCGGGCCGGAAGGCTGCAAGGTGGATTTGCGATTCGCTTATTCTAGCTCGACACTTGAATGCTCAACGTGAAAAGCTCTTGGCCTGATGCGTATCGAGCCACATAACATCTTTGAGAGCCGTTTCCAGAACCGGATCGCCGAGCTAAGCCGCGTCACGCAGGAGGCGGTACAGTTCATCGAAGCGCGTGGCGTCGGCGAGCAGGCGAGTTACATCGCCAACCTGGCGATCGAGGAGATGGTCACCAATACCCTTAAGTATGGTTACGACGATACGGCAGTCCACCAGATTCTGCTGCGCATCGAGGTTCATCACGCGGCTGTAGTGCTGGTGATCGAGGACGATGGCCATGAGTTTGACCCTCTCAAGGCGGCGGAACCGGATCTGAACACGCCGACGGAACAGCGGGCTCCCGGCGGTCTCGGCATCCACCTGGTCCGCAAGTTGGCTGAACGGTTGGAGTATCAGCGATGCGACGGCCGAAACCGGCTCACAGTCAGGATCAGGTTCTGACCGGTCTCCCCCCCGGACTCGCAACTCATCAAAGTTTGCCAGGGCTTACGCTTCAGCCCGCGGGGTGCCTATGTCGCCCCACCCAGCGCCTGAAAAAGCCGCATCAGCCCATAAGCCAGCAGACCCGTCGCCGGCAGTGTCATAACCCACGTCCAGATAATGCTCTCCACCAGGTGCCAGCGCAGGCCTCTGAAGCTCCGTGCCGCGCCCACACCCATGCTGCGCATCATTGCTGCCATGGCTGAAGCCCAGGTAGCCGGCGCTGAGAATCTGGACAGCGCGTGGCTGGAGCTGGAGGGCAGGCCCAGCCGCCACGTTAGCAGGTTCCAGAGCACCGCGCCAAGCAAGCCGCAGATCAGCGTCGCACCCGTCACACAATGGGCATCCACCAGGCCCAGGCCCACCGTGGCCGCCACGGCTGTGCCCGCCAGCGCGCCTCATAGATTCATGACCGCGGCCAGGCTGTGATGGCGTGCGAAGGGGGCAGGACCCGGGTGCCGACCACGGCCGCCACCGAGTTGGCAGCGTCGTGGAATCCGTTGATGAACTCAAAGACCAGCGCCACGACGATCACTGCCAGCAGGATCGTCATGAGGACTCAGGAGTGCTTCAAGGAGATGTGCGCTATGACATTGCCGGCGTCGCGGCAGCGGTCAATGACTTTTTCCAGCAGC
>JAPLUA010000075.1 GCA_026397855.1 Verrucomicrobiota bacterium
ATGGGCAAAGGCAGTTTCGTAGCCGAGAAGAGGCGGCAAAAGGTCTCGCCGGAGTTGAATTTCCGGGAAAAACGTTCTGCACCACGACAAAACGGATCGCTTGTGAAATATCCGGGTTAGGGGGCGTGTGGAGCGTGTCGAGCGTGTCGAGCGTGTCGAGCGTGTCGAGCGTGTCGAGCGTGTCGAGCGTGTCGAGCGCGTGGAGCGTGGAGCGTGGAGCGTGGAGCGTGGAGCGTGGAGCGTGGAGCGTGGAGCGTGGAGCGTGGAGCGTTGTAGCGCGTTCAAGACTCCCACGCTTCCACGCTCAGACGCTCAGACGCTCCACCCGCTCGACACGCTCGACACGCTCCACACGACCCCTACGGCCCCACCGGCTTCTCGCCGAGCATCGCGGCAAGCTCCGGTTCGATGGCTTCAGCCCAGAGGCGATAGCCGGCGGGGGACAGGTGGAGATAATCGCGCATCATGTCCTTGGAGATCGTGCCGTCGGGCTGAATGAACTGGGAGCCGATGTCCAGGAAGCGAACGCGCTGGCCGTCGTCCAGCTTGCGGAGCGCCTGGTTAACCTGGAGAGCCTTGCCCCGCTGGGCACAGAAATCCTCGCGGAAGGGGAAGATGCCCAGGAGAAGAATTTTGGTGTCGGGCAGCTTCTCGCGGAGTTTATTCACGACGGCAGTGACGCCCTCCAGGACCTGGCGGGGGGAGTTGGTGTCGGCAGGAATGTTGTTCACGCCGATGAGGACGACAGCGGCCTTGGGTTTCAGGCCATCGAGGTTGCCGTGTTCCAGGCGCCACAGGACGTGCTGGGTGTGGTCGCTGCCGATGCCCAGGTTGAGCGCTTGGCGGGGGGCATAGTATTTCGCCCAGACCTGCTTCCCGTTGCCTTCCCAGCCCTCGGTGATGGAATCGCCCACGAAGATCACCCCGGCGCGGCCCTCGTTCTGTTTCACGCGCTCGTTCAGCAGCAGGTAACGGTCATAGCCCTTGCCTGCGCGGGGAACGGGGTTGATGCATTGATGCAGCGCCGGTGCGAGGTTGGTTTGGGCAAATGCGGCCGTGGCGAGGGTGAGAATCGCCGCCGCCAGTCCGGCGCGAGGTGCAAGGAACGAATTCATGCTGGGAGTGTTGGAGCATCGGGCAGCACTTTCAAGCCGTTTCAGCGCCAGGGGACGCTGCCGCTTCCAGGTTCAACTCAAAGCGCGGAAGATCCGGACGAACCAATACGCGAGCAGTCCGGTCACCGGGATCGTCAGGATCCACGCCCAGACCATCCGCTCGACCACGGACCACTTGATGGCATTCAGGCGGCGGGCGGCCCCGACTCCCATGATGGCGGCTGAGATGTTGTGGGTGGTGGAGACAGGGATGCCGAGATGCGTGGCGACGAGGATGACGGCGGCGGAGCTGGTCTCGGCGGCGAAGCCATTGATCGGCTGCAGCTTCACCATCTTGTGCCCGAGAGTCTTGACGATGCGCCAGCCGCCGACGGCGGTCCCTGCGGCCATTGTGAGCGCGCAGACAACCTTGATCCAGAGTGCGATTTCCATTTCCTTGCCCGCGCCCGGCGCCGGCGTGTGCAGAAACGACAGCCAGCCGGGCAGGTTCTCCAGTTGCCCGGCCTGCGTTGCCGCCACCAGGGTGAGGGCGATGATGCCCATGGTTTTCTGCGCGTCGTTGGTCCCGTGCATGAACCCCATAGCTCCGGCGCTCACCATCTGCGCCCGCCCGAAGAAGCGATTGACCCAGACGGGCCGGGCATTGCGGAGCAGCAGATAAAGCAAAGCCATGACGATGAAGCCCAGGACCAGGCCGGCGATGGGCGAAGTAACCATTGGCACGACGACCTTCCACAGCAATCCCTTGCCCTGGTACCAGTGCTGGGAGTTAGGCAGGGACCAGATGATCACGTGCCAGTTGTTGCTGGAGGCCGCCAGCGCGGCTCCGCACAAGCTGCCGATCAGGGCGTGGCTGGAGCTGGACGGCAAACCGAACCACCACGTGAGGAGGTTCCAGACGATCGCTCCGAGCAGGGCGCAAATCATAATGTCCGAGGTCATCGTCACCAGCTTCGTATCCAGGAGCCCGGAGGAAATCGTCTTGGCCACAGCGGTCCCCCAAAGAGCGCCCATCAGATTGGTGAAAGCCGCAAGAACCACCGCCTGCCGCGGCGTCAGCACCTTGGTGGCGACAACCGTCGCGATGGAATTGGCAGTATCATGGAATCCGTTGATGTATTCAAAGATCAACGCCACGAGGATGACGGTCAGCAGGAGCAGCATGTATTTTAATGGGTTTGCCTATAGTATGCCCAAGCCGCTCTAAATCACACTAAAAACCCTCGCGGATCGCGGGCAGCCCGGGGAGGATTCAGGAACTCGCAGCCGCCAACGTCAGTTGGTGCTGACCTATATTGCCAAGAAACCTGGTGCGCCTGCCGGGTGTTCAATCGGCTGTGGCATCCAGCCAGCCCGGGTTCTGTTCCGCGTGCGCGGCGATTTCAGCCCAGATTGTTTCCAGCGGGATTTGCGGCTTCCAGACCCAGGCTTGCGCGGCGCGGGTTGAATCCAGGACCAGCCAGGGAACATCAAATGGGCGGTTCTTGGCATCGGCTCCGACCGGGTGAGCCCCAAAGCGGTCCGCGCACCAGGCGCTCAACTGCCGCAGAGAAGCGCTTTGGCCCAGCCCGCCGCTGACATTGATCACGGACGGCGCGTGAGCGGATGGCTGTTCGATCTGGCGGGCTATGAGCGGCAGCAGATCCCGCGCATGGAGGCAATCGCGCACCTGGTGTCCCGTGCCGTCGAACCCGATATACTTCAGGGGCCGTCTTGCCCGGTAACAGTGGATCCAATACGAAAAGATGCCTTGGTCAATCTTCCCGAACTGGCCCGCGCCGGCCAGCACTCCGCAGCGGAGCACCGATACCGGCAGATTGAAGCTCCCGGCATACTCACACGCCAGCAGCTCGGATGCCCGCTTGCAGGCGCCGTATAGCGACAACGGCGGTTCGGCAGAGAACTCCTCCGTGATCCCCTGCGCGCTGACGCCCGGCATCGCCGGGTTCGGGGACGGACAAAACCGGTCGCCCTGGGTTTCCATGGGAATCGCGGCGAGGGCGCGAATCGAGTAAACCCGGCTGGTGCTCAGGAGAGTGAAGCCGCAGCGCCAGTTCTTCTGCAGCTCCAGCATGTTGATCGTGCCCGCGAGGTTGTGCTCCACCAACTGGCGGCTGCTGGTTTTTCCGTCCACTCCGGCGAGCACGCTCGGGTTCGCGGCGGCCTCGATAATCCAGTCGCAGCGAGGCAGGGCTTCGAGATCACTCGGGTTGCGGACGTCGCCGTGATAGAGTTTGATGTTGCGCTCGCGCAGGGCGCGGCGGTTCATCTCGCTGCCGGCCCGGACAAGGTTGTCCAGGCCCACGATTTCCCAGTCTGGCCAGCCCTGCCGGAAACCGGAGGCCAAAGTGTTTCCAACAAAGCCGCAGATGCCGGTGATGAGGATTCTCATAGTGATGGGGTGTTTACACGCCGCCCGGACGCTCGCGCAACCCTTTTTCGCGCCGGGCGGCATCCCGCTGCCCGGTCACCAGAAGAGGTAGTCGGGGTCCGGAGTGTCATAGGGGTGGGCAGACAAATCATCCGGCAGCCGGTAAAACTCGGCGTGAGCGTCACCAAACAGCATGACCTCCACGCGCTTCCCGTTCATGCTGTGCCAATCGCTCCGCGCGTCAACAATCGCTCGGTTGGCGTGCCGAGGCCAGTCGCCTTGAATGATCTTGGTGGCGGGCTTGCGCGCAACCTCCAGGCTCTTCATCGGCTCGTTGGCCGGATAAAACTTGCCCGCGCTCCCGGTGATATGCTGCACACGAAACGTGTCAACGCGCCATTGCACCAAGTAGCTATTGCCCCAGCCCTCCCAGCAGGTGGCAGGGGTCGGGTTCATCGTGTCGCCTTTGTCACTGGGGCAGGGGAAGATGTTGACGTTGCGGGCGTAGCTGTTCAGCGGACGGTTGGTTTCCCATTCCCCACCCCCATATTCCCAGGCATTGCCGCTGACCCAGGGGTTGGCTGGCCGCTGGCCGCCCAGGGCGGCCCAGCCGTCATGCACCGGGTACTTGTCGCTGGCGTCGTCGGCGTAAAGCTTGAGAGCGAGGCCCACCTGGCGCTGGTTGCTCGTGCATTGAATCCGCCGGGCATTGATCCCGGCGCGGCTGAGCGCCGGCAGCAGCAGCGCCGCCAGGATGGCGATGACGGCAATGACCACGAGCAATTCAATCAGGGTGAAGGCGTCCGCCTCCTGCGCCCCTCGATCGCGCGCAGGGAATCTATGCGCTCCTGATGGATTCACGCCGGGATGGTCAAAAACCCACCGGCCCCCGTCAAGGCCTGAAATCCGAAAACCGTGCCCGCGGGACACCAGCCTGCCGACGGAAGTTCTGGTTCGGATTTCGGTTCTCGGATTTCGGGTTTGAAACAGCCGGCATTACTGGGAAAGAACCCTTGGCAGTCGGCTGAGATCCTTGAACGCAAGGTAGTTGGAATCCAGCATGGGCAGTTCGGGCGGCGCCTTCCGCACCCCTCCATAGCGGCGGACTTGCAGGAACTCTTTATAGCCGTAGCCTCGCATCAGCCGGACGATCTTGTTCGGATCCAAATCCCGGTGCCGCAAG
>JAPLUA010000074.1 GCA_026397855.1 Verrucomicrobiota bacterium
GGCAGGACGAGGCCGAGCACGGTGAGCGGGAGGATCATCACGAGAAAGGCGTTGGCGCTCTGGAGATTGTAGGACTGCTCGCGATGGCGGAGGCCGCCGAGCAGCATCGCGAGCCCCATGAAACCGTTGAGCACCAGCATGACCACCGCGAACATCGTATCGCGAGCGAGCGTCGGTTTATCCGCGCCGGTGGACATCACGAACCCCACCACCGACACCTCCAGACCGGTGATCGCAAGCGTGAGGAGCAACGTGCCGGCGGGTTCACCGAGCCGGTGCGCGAGCACATCCGCATGGCGCACAATGGCAATGGCGGCCGTCAGGATGACGCCGCAAAGGATCGCGAGCCAGCCAATCAACGTCACGGGATGGCCTAGCGCTGCCGTGACCCATCCTTTACCCAGCAACGCCCATGTCAACGTGAGGACGGACAGGGCCAGGGGCCATTCGCGCCACCAGGGGTCGCGGGATCCGGCTTCAATGGGGCTCATGACAACGAAGTGGGAATGATGTTGTGGGCGGCGGATTGGCGGCCGGGGAGAATCCGGTCCCGGCGCCTCTCGTCGCTGGCGAGGCAGGTCCTCGCGTGCAAGGCAAACTCAGCGTGCTGTTCCGGGTGTGGCATGGAGAAGCTTATACACGAACAGCAGCACGGGGGGCAATGCCGGGCTTCCGGGAAAGATCCACCTCGCGAGCGGGTCCATGCGAAATCAGGCTGGCGCCGCGAACCGGTTCGAGCACACTAGGCCCGTGAAAGGGCGGCGTCCCGTGATGCGGCTGCTTGGCCCTATCCTGACGGCAAGAACGACAGCTAAGAATATCAACTATGCGAAGAACGCGATTCACTTGGAACGTGCTAACCACGGCGGTGTGGCTGGTTATTGGCGCAGGTGTGTGCCCGACGGCACGGGCGGAGGTGCGTTTGCCGAACGTCTTTGGCAGCCACATGGTCCTCCAGCAGGACAAGCCGCTCATCATCTGGGGCTGGGCCCAGGCTAACGAGACCGTTACGGTGCAGATGGCCGGCGCGAGCCAGACGGCGCAGGCGCACGAGCGCGGCGAGTGGAAGGCGGAGCTGCCGGCGATGAAAGCCGGTGGCCCTTACACGCTCACTGTCAGCGGCTCCAGCACGGTGCGGCTTGAAGACGTCATGGTCGGCGAGGTCTGGTTGTGCTCGGGCCAATCGAACATGGAGATGGGCATCGGCATGGCGCGCGATGGCGAGAAAGAGATCGCGGCCGCCAACTATCCGGGCATCCGCCTGCTGATGATCACCAACCGCTGGACGCCGGAGCCGCGGACCGATGTGGAGGGAACTTGGAAGGTGTGCTCGCCCGCGACCATTGCGGAAGGCGGCTGGAGCGGCTTTTCCGCCGCCGGCTATTACTTCGGCCGGGAGTTGCACCAGAAGCTGGGCGTGACGGTGGGGCTCATTGACGCCACCTGGGGCGGCACGCGCATCGAGTCCTGGACCCCGCCGGAAGGCTTCGCCGCGGTGCCGGCCCTGAAGCAGGAATACGAGCGGCTCCAACTGGGAGACCCCCGGAACGCGGCGCACCAGCAGCGCCTCGATCAGGTCTTGCAGGAGACGGAGCGGTGGCTGGCCGCCGCAAAGCAGTCGCTGGCCCAGCGCGCGAATGTCTCGCCCATGCCGGTCTATCCTGAGGAGCTGCTGCCGCCGCACGAATTGCAGAACCGGACCGCTTTGTATAACGGCATGATCCATCCGCTGCACCCCTTCGCGTTGCGCGGGGCGATCTGGTACCAGGGCGAGTCAAACAGCAGCGAGGGAATGCTCTATGCCGAGCGGATGAAGGCGCTTATTGCCGGGTGGCGGCAGGTGTGGGGCGAGGGCGATTTCCCCTTTTACTTCGTGCAGATCGCGCCCTTTACCTACGGGCACAAGCCGGAGGTGATCGGCGAGTTCTGGGAGGCGCAGGCGGCTGCGCAGGCGGTCCCCAACAGCGGCATGGTGATCATCAACGATATCGGCGACCTCAAGGACATTCACCCCGCCAACAAGCAGGAGGTCGGGCGCCGGCTCGCTCTGTGGGCGCTGGCGAAGACCTATGGGGCGAAGGGCGTCGTCCATGCCGGCCCGAGCTTCAAAGCAATGAGCGTCGAGGGCGACAAGCTGCGGCTGAGCTTCGAGGGGGTCGGCGGGGGACTCGCCAGCCGCGACGGTAAGCCGTTGTCCTGGTTTGAGGTCGTGGACGCGGACGAGGGGGGATTTGTCAAGGCGGAGGCGCGCATTGATGGATCCACGGTGGTGCTCTCGGCGCCCGGGGTGAATCGCCCGGCGGCAATGCGCTTTGCCTGGAGCATGCTGGCGGAGCCCAACCTGATGAATGCCGAGGGCCTGCCGGCTGGGGCTTTCCGCGCCGGGACCATGCCCAGGCGCGACCTGATGGCGCTGAAGGTGCCCGAGGCCAAAGATTACCAGTTGGTCTATGACCTCGACCTGACAAAGCTGGGGCCGAAGGTCGCCTACCAGGTGGACAACCATGCCCGTCTCCAGAAGCCGTTCGATCGCATCGCCTACTGCCTGGAACTGCAACGGGCTGAGGGCAGGACCGATTACGTGTATGTCTCGATGGACGCCTTCGGCACCGACCTGGGCAAGATCGGCGTGCCGACCGTCAAGTCGGGTGCCCGTTTCCAGCAGAACGTCTCAAACATGAACGTCTTCTCGAACGTGAAGGGGATCGTGACCGGCACCGGTTTGGCTGGCGGCAACCTGGAGTTCTGGCCGGACAACTACGGCGCGGCCAACATCGCCAAGGTGCCCAACGCCTCGGCCCAGGCCTATGACTTCGGCGACGAGCCCTCAGCCCCCGCGGACGGCTACGGCTCGATGCAGGTCCACAACCACGACGCCAAACAGACGCTCTTCGCGCTGAATCACTGGTCCGAGGCCGGCCGCGCGGATGTGGGGATTGGCAATCAGCCCAAGGGAAGCCCCGACTGGACGTTTGCCGCCAATGCGGGATCCTGGCAGGCGATGCGCCTGCGCGT
This sequence comes from Verrucomicrobiota bacterium, assembly GCA_026397855.1. Lineage (GTDB taxonomy): Bacteria > Verrucomicrobiota > Verrucomicrobiia > Limisphaerales > UBA8199 > JAPLUA01. The sequence continues at coordinate 3,016 of JAPLUA010000074.1, forward strand.
GCTGGTGCGGTGCAAGTGATGTGTGCCCGGTGAATCAAACATTATGAAGCGGAAAGTACTGGTTATTCTCTCGAACCGATGGAACCCGAGCCAGAAGGCGCGGTTTGTGGAACTGGACTCGGATGAGAAGGGGAACATCCTGAAGGAGCGACTGCTCCGTAGCCGGCCCACCAAGCCCGGCTATGACGAGGTCTGGGAGAACGACGAGGGCAAAACGTCCCTTTCCTCAGCCTTCCGCCTGAAGCGAAAATACGCCCACGCGCTGGAACGACGGCGGGGGTGACGGGGGGGGCGTGATGCGTGATGCGTGATGCGTGATTACGCGCCAGTTCCAAAGGCCCTTCAGCCCCTCACGCATCACGCATCACGTTTCACCCCCCCCCCTCCTTAAAACTGATCTTCCTTCTCCTTGAACAGGATGTTGAACGTGGTGAGCGATCCGTAGCAGCGGGTGATGTATTGCTGCATGTCGATCTTCTCCCCGTCGTTCAAGACCGGGTGCGCGTTGATCTTTTGTTCGAGGACCCGCAATTGATTGCGGATGCCGACGATCTTGTGGAAGAGGATTTCGAGCGGGACTTCCTTCGTTTGCAAAGCCGGGTCGGCCGGGTGCAGGACCGCCCGGCCTTTGTGCCAGCGCGCTCCCAGTTGCCCCACCACGGCGTCGGGCTTTTCAAATCCCAGCTTCTGGATTGTAGCATCCACGGATTGCTGCACCAGCTGGGCCAGCGGCAGGTCGAGCCCGTGGATGCTGACCTGGGGCTCGGCGGACTCGATGCCGCTCGGTTCGGGGGCGACGGTTCGCCTGCCGTCGTCGAACTGGATCTCAGCCGTCGCCTCCGAGATCGTTTTGACGACGCCGACGCCGTATTGCGGATGCCGGACTTTCATGCCGATGTGCAGCGCTTCTATTCTCATAGGATCACTATAACCACGAATCCCGCGCCAGGGAAACGCTGAAATGCTGCCCGCTTCACGATGGGTTCAAGAAGCCGCCGCGCCGTAGCCGCCGACGTCTGTTGGCGCACTGTTCCTGCCTTCCTTGAGGCCCCTCACGGACGGGTTAGTCCACAACCGCCAGGTCCATGTCGCGCGTATAGTAGAGAATGCGCCCGCAGTTGCTGCACGAGACCAGCTCTTTCTTGGCCTGGCACATCACGAGCAGTTGGGGCGGCAGCTTCATGTGGCATCCGCCGCAAACGCTGTGCTGGACGCCGACGACCACGTGGCCGCCTTTGCTGCGCATCAGGCGCTCGTAACGGGAGCGGGCGGTTTCATTCACGGCAGCGGCGAGCTGCTCGCGGTTGGCCGACAGGTCGGCGAGTTCCTTGCGCAGGTTGCCTTCGCGTGCGCCCAGTTGGGCGATCTGGTCCTCGACCAGCTTGCGCATCTCGCTGGCGGCCTGGGTTGCGCGCGCGACCTCTTTCTGCGCGACCTCCGCCTGCTCCATCATCGCGATTTCCTGGTCCTCGATCTTGAAGATGGCTTCCTTGCACATCTCAATCTCGTGGGCGAGGGCGCGGTATTCCTCGTTCTTCCGGGTTTGGAATTGCTGGTTGGCGTATTTGACGATGAGCTGCTTCTTGGTCTCTACCTCCAGCTCCAGGTCTTTGCGGCCGGACTCGATCTCCATGACCCGATGCTTGGCCTTCTCCAGATCGCCTTGCGCGTGGACGGCTCTTGCCTTGAAGGACTGCCGTTCCGGCTCGATATGATCCAATTCCCCCCCGACCCGGAGGAGCTTTTGGTCCCGATCCTGAAGGATCAGCAGCTTTTCAATCGTTTCCAGCATGGCCGCAATATTCTCTCATGCTCGAAACAGTAGCGGCCCGGGTGGCGCGAGTCAATCCGCCGGTGCGCATCTTAGATTTTTCCAATCCTGTCACCACCGGATGAACGGAGCGCGGACATTCTTGTCCGCTCCCCGAGCGGCCCGCGGCCTCGTAGCCGCCGACGTGAGTCGGCGCTAATCTCTGCTCCGACCGGAGAAGATGGCGCGGACTGACGTCCGCGGCTACGAGGTCACGAGGCTGCGACAAGAATGTCCGCTCCGAAGAATCTAGGATGCGCGAGTCAATCCGCCGCTTTCAGCGGGACGGGAGTTGCTTTTTGGCCCCGATTGAGTTAGTTCAACCCCTGTGCGATTCATCGGCGGCGTCATAGAGAAACTGCAGCGGCATCCCAAACGGATTGTTTTTCCGGAGGGGGCTGAGCCGCGCGTGCTTCAGGCGGCCCGCCAGTTTTACTCGCTGCGGCTCGGCGTGCCGATCCTGCTGGGAGACCGGGACCGGATCCAGGGGGAGGCGGCCGCGCTGAATATCTCCCTGGATGGCATCCGCGTGATCAACCCTGCCGAGAGCGGAGACCTGGACAACTTCGCGCGGCGTTTCGAGCGCTTGCGCCATTCCCGAGGGATGAAGGGCCTTGAAGCGCGCGATGCCATGCTCCAGCCGAACTATTTCGGCGCAATGATGCTGGCGATGCACCAGGCCGATGGCTTTGTGGCCGGCGCCAACCAGATCACCGCCACCGTCCTGCGCCCGCTCTTTCAGATCATCAAGCCGGCTCCGCAAGCCAGCACGATCTCCAGCTGCCTGGTGATGGAGCTTGAAGACTCGCGCTTTGGCGACCAGGGGGTCTTGCTGATGGCGGATTGCGGGGTGATCGAGGAGCCCAGCGTCGAGGAGCTTGCTGAAACTGCGGTTTCGACCGCGCGACTTGCCCGCCAGCTCCTGGGCACGCGCCCGCGTGTGGCTTTTCTGTCCTTCTCCACCAAGGGAAGCTCCGGCCACCCATCGGCGGGCAAAATGCAGGCAGCCACGGCGCTGGCCGAGAGGAAGGCGCTGGAGGTGAAGCTCGATGCGGATTTCGAGGGCGAACTGCAGGCCGACACGGCGCTGGTCCCGGAAATCGCCGCGCGCAAGCTGCCGGATGCCCGGATTGCCGGCAACGCGAACGTGCTGATTTTTCCGGACCTCAATTCGGGCAACATCGCCAGCAAGCTGGTTCGCCATATCGGGCGCGCCACCACTTACGGCCATATTTTCCTCGGCCTGGACCGCCCCCGGCGAGAGCCTGCCGGGGGACTAACCCTCACTGCCAGAAACTCCCATGCCGCTCCCTTTCCCCACCAACCCCGCCCTGCAAGGTGTCCCTGTCTATCAACCCGGCCGCCCCATCGAGGAGGTCGCCCGCGAACTCGGCCTGCCTGCCGGCGACATTATCAAGCTGGCGTCGAACGAGAATCCGCTCGGCCCCTCGCGGCTTGCCCAGGCGGCCATGCGCAAGGCCATCGCCCAGGTCAACCTTTACCCGGACGGCAACGCCTTCTACCTGAAGCAAAAGCTGGCCGCCAGGCTTGGGGTGTCCCCCGCCAACCTGATCTTCGGCAGCGGCTCCAATGAAGTGCTCGAATTCGTCGGCCACGCGCTGATTACGCCCGGTGCCGAGGTGGTCGTGTCCCAGTATTGCTTCGCCGTCTATCCCATCGTCACTGCCTTGTTCGGCGGGACGCTGAAGGTGGTGCCGGCCAGGAACTACGGCCACGACCTCGACGCGATGCTGGCCGCCATCACGCCCCAGACGCGAGTGGTGTTCGTGGCCAACCCGAACAACCCGACCGGCACCGGCATTCGCCGCGAAGACCTCGCGCGTTTCGTCAACGCCGTGCCCGCCAACGTCCTGGTCGCCCTCGACGAGTCCTACATCGAATTCCTGGACGAGCCGATTGACCTGCTGCCCGAGATCCGCAGCGGCCAGAAGCCGAACCTGCTGCTGATGCGGACGTTCTCCAAGATCTACGGGCTGGCGGGCCTGCGCCTGGGCTACGGCATTGCTGATGCCGGCTTGATTGCGGAGCTGGAGAAGATCCGGCAGCCCTTCAACATCAACTCCATTGCCCAGGCCGGCGCCCTCGCGGCCCTGGATGACACGGCCCACGCGGAGAAGACACGCCGGGTGAACGCGCGCGGCCTGAAGCTCTACGCGCGGGCCTTCCGCAAGCTCGGCCTCGAGTTCATTCCGTCCTTCGCCAATTTCATCCTCGTTCGCGTCGGCGACGGCCAGCGCGTCTTCAGCGAGCTGCAGAAGCTCGGGGTGATTGTGCGCCCGATGGGCGGCTACCAACTGCCCGAGTGGATCCGCATTTCGATCGGAACATCCAAGGAGAATCAGCGCTGCCTGGAGGCCCTGAAAAGTGTCATCGCCCCGCCGGTTGCTCCCGTAGCGGCCTGACGGAGTGGTCCGGGGTGTAAGGTGCCGGACACTCCCAGACCGTAGCGCAGATTTTCAATCTGCTGTATCGCAGAATTGCATTCTGCAGAGGCTACGCACGCTCGAAGCGCCAGCAAGCGCAGCCGTCACAGCTCAACTGGGCCCTAAATTCGGTGACGCACACAGCGGTGGCGTAGCGCAGATTTTCAATCTGCTGTATCGCAGAATTGTATTCTGCAGAGGCTACGCACGCTCGAGTCGCCAGCAAGCGCGGCCGTCACAACTCAGGCCTCGCCGAACAGGGGCGACACCGGCACTTCCAGTCCCTTCAGGAGAACCGATTGGGCAATCTCTCCCGGATGCCAGCGTCCAGCCAATTGGTAGGTGCCTTTCTCCAGGTGCAGCACTTCCACGGTTTTGGCTTCGGGGTCAATGATCCAGTATTCCTGCACGCCGTGCTGCTCATACAGGTCGCGCTTGTCAATGCGATCGCGCCGGCGTGATCCGGGGGAGATGACCTCGGCGACCAAATCGGCAGCCCCCATGATCTGCTCCTTGATGATACCCAACCGTTCGTTGGAGATGAACACCACATCGGGCTGGATGGCGCGTCGCGTCGTCAGGACCATGTCAATCGGCGCCACGGCAGTTTCGCCGAGGTGGTGCTGTCGGACCCAGCTTTTGAGCAGGTCGTGAAACCGGTCCACGAGCTGCTGGTGAAGAAATGAGGGGGAAGGCGACATAATAAGTTCTCCATCCCAGAGTTCCGTCGGCAGATTGCTCTCTGGCAATTCGGCCGCCAGTTCGTCAAAGGTCCAGCGGCGGTTCTTCCACTTTACCGGCGCGGGTCTGGGGATGGCTGCAATCACAAGACGAATTAACCCCCGAATGTGCCCAACGTCAAGCCTTTACCGGCGCGGGTCTGGGGATGGCTGCAATCACAAGACGAATTAACCCCCGAATGTGCCCAACGTCAAGCCGGGACAGCCGCTGGGGCGTCAGTTTACCAGCGCCAGTAACGCACCCTGGCCGGCCACCAGCCATAGCCCGTCCTTGGGGTCGAAGGGCGACAGCGAGCCGTCCATCGCGGAGACGATCTTGATGCCGGCCTGGGGCTGACGGAGCTGGAGCGTGAACTTGGCTGATCTTTCCAGGCTCAGGTTTACGACCATGACGTAGGCTTGTCCGTTGGCATGTCTGAACTCCCCGACCATGACCGGCGTCGGGCTGGTGACCGCCTCCACCAGGTTCCCGGGCAGGAGCGGCAGCTTGTCCGTTGGCGCCGGCGCCGTGAAGAATACTCCCGTCGAAACCAGGCGGCTCATGATCGGGGCCAGCGCGGCAACCTGGGAATTCACGTCCCGCAGATAAAGCCAACCCAGGGTTTTCCTGCCGGCTGAATCCACCGGCAGGTAGCCGTATTTCGGCCCATAGTAGTTATACCACGTCACGCCCCGGTAGCCCGCCGCCAGCGTGGTGTAGGCCTGGAACTGGAGGTTGGCGGGGGATGGGATGGGGGTGTGCGGCCGAATCTGGTTGGCAGATACGATATTCAGATAGGGGAGCTGGTGCTCCAGCGCCACGCGCCGGACTTCGAGCAGATTGCGATAGTAACTCACCGCACGGGCGGAATTGCGCAGGTCATCGGAGGACTGCACCATGTAGTTGTCGTAGCTGACCACCTGCGGCTTCACTTCGTTGACGAAGCGCTCCAGGTAATCGGTGTAGTTGGATGTGCCGAGCTGGGAACGGTCGGTCGCCCCGAGCGTGGCATAGTCCGGATACAGATTGATGTAGGCCAGCTTGCCCGGGGCATGCTTCTTTACTGCCGCCACGGCCTTGGCCAGGCCCGGGAAATCCCGCACGCCTGGCTCGTCCATGATAAAGAAGCCCTTCACCGCCGGGCTTGAGCCCGCGGCGCGAACCATGGCCTTCACCCGGCGTTCGATCTCCGCATCGGAAAGTGTCCGCCACGCGCGCAGGTATTCCATCGAGGTATAGGCATCCTCTGCCGGGAGCATGATGGCTCCCAACCCCAGTTTCTTGCAGCGCGAAAGGTCCTTCGGCAGGACAAAGCCCGCCATATTGAAACCGCACTCTGCAATGCTCTCCAGCCCGTTCTGCCGGCGCTCGACCAACGGCTTGCTCCAGCCGTGGTAAGGGCTCCAGGGGAGAATTGGAAAGAAGTCCGGCTGGCTGATGTCGCTGGCGGCAAACCGGTTGCTGGATCCGGCAAAGGCACCTGTCGCCAGCGCCAGGCTCAGGCAGCAACAAACCCAAGCGGTCCTGCGGGGCGGTGTATGAAATCGGTTCATCAGGTTCTGTTTGGACGGAAATTGAAAGGGGAACTACGCGGTAAATCAATCATGAGCCTGTGAATTTCACCGCATGACGCTTGCGCTGCATCTCTCCATTTGGCTCAGTTCGGTGGACTCGACGGGCCTGCGGGTGCCTCAAACCAGTTCTCGATCTGAAGTCCCGCCACATGGTCGAAATGGCGGACGTTGCGGGTCACGAGGATCAAACCTCCAGCCTTGGCGGTGGCGGCGATCAGCCCGTCACGGTAGCTCACGGGCGTGCCTCGGAGTTTCCATTCTCCGCATAATTCTCCCGCAACTCTGGCGACTTCCTCGTCCAAGGCGACCACCGTCATCCGGTGGAGCACTTTACCTTCCATTCGCTGGCGCACGGCTTCACCGTCGGGGCTGGTGTTGATCCCGAAGTGAATCTCTTCCAGGCAGATGGCCGAGGTGAACAAATTCTCATCGCTGGCACCGTCGAAACGTCCGACCACATTTCCATCCGGATGCCGTTTGACAATCTCGCTCAGGATGTTCGTGTCAAGGAGATACACAGCTCAGTCGAAATCTGGGGCTGGCGGGCCGAAATCCTGCCGCCGGGCTGCTTCGTCTTCTTCCAGGATTCTGAAGAAGGGATGGTTGTTCGGAAGGCCGTCCGGATTGTAGTAGCCCCCTTCTGGAGTTCGCTGCCACAACGTTCGTTTGGGTTTCCGGTGCCCACCGAGGGCTCGACACACTGCCTCCTGCTCTGCCGGAGGCAGGCTCTTCACCAGCCCAATGATGTGCAGTGCCATCGTAGTCATAGGAGGAATATGCAGTCTGCCTTGCGCCTCGTCCAGTCCTATGCTGCCACCAGAAATGTGTGAGATGCTGAAGAATCGAGGCTTGCAAGGCCGGGGATTTAGCCTACAACGAGTCGGATGCTTCCAGACAATTCGCTCAGATGTTTCCGGTGGCTGCTTGTGTTCGGCTGGGTTCTGTCGTCTGTGGTGCTCAATGGCCGCGCGAAGGAGCCGGCCGTCCCGGCCGCGGTGCGGTCGCAGGTGGACACGGCCATTGCCAGGGTCAAGCCGGCCCTGGTGCGGATTCGCGTGGTCTCGACCGATTACAACGAAGGGCGCGAGGTCAAGTCGCAGAGCGTGGGCAGCGGGGCCATCATCACGAAGGACGGCTACCTGATCACCAACCACCACGTGGCCGGGCACGCGACGCGCATGTTCTGCACGCTTTGGAACCGCGAGGTGATCGAGGCCGAACTGGTGGGCACCGACCCGCTGACGGATATCTCCATCCTGAAGCTCAAGCCGGAGAAGCCGATGAAGTTCGAGCCGGCCGGCTTCGGGGATTCCTCCAAGCTGCGGGTGGGGGATTACGTCCTCGCGATGGGCAGCCCGATGGCGCTGTCGCAGTCGGTGACGCTGGGCATCATCAGCAACATGGAGATGACCATGCCCCGGTTCTGGGGCGGGGACCGGCGCTTTCGCCTGGACGGCGAGGATGTCGGGGCGCTGGTGCGCTGGATCGGCCATGACGCTGCGATCTACGGGGGCAATTCCGGCGGGCCGCTCGTCAACCTGCGCGGGGAGATCGTCGGCATCAACGAGATCAGCTACGGGCTGAGCGGGGCCATCCCCGGCAATCTCGCCCGGGGCGTGGCCGATCAGATTATCGCCGGGGGCAAAGTCCAGCGGAGCTGGCTGGGTGTGGATGTGCAGCCGCTGTTCAAGCACGGCAAGGACGAGCATGGGGTCTTGGTGGGCGGCGTGGTGGAGGGCTCGCCCGCGGACAAGGCGGGGATAAAGCCCGGCGACCTGCTTCTGCGCGTGGGCAGCCACCCCACCGACGTGCGTTTTGACGAGCAGATGGCGGAGCTGATGGGCCTGCTGGCAGGCTTGCCCATCGGCAAGGAGGTGGCGGCCGAGGTGCGTCGCGCCGGCAAGGCAATCACCGTTCGAATAGTGCCTGCCGAGCGCGAGGACATTTTCCTGCGGGAGTACGAGATCAAGTCCTGGGGGCTCACCGTGCGGGACTTTTCGAGCCTGCTGGCCAAGGAGATGAAGCGCCCCGGGCTGGACGGCGTGCTGGTCACGAGTGTTCGCCCCGGCGGCCCCGCCGGCAGCGCCAAGCCGGCCATTGAGGCCAGGGACGTGCTCGTCGAGGTCAACAACCAGCCCGTCAAGAATGTGCAGGGCCTGAACGCGTTAATGCGCAAACTCACCCAGGGCCAGAAGTCGCCTTTCCCCGTCATCGCAACCTTCGAACGTAAGGCGGCGCGATATTTCGCGGTGGTCAAAGTGGGCCTCGAGGGCCTGAAGGATCCGGGTCTGGAGGTCACCAAGGCCTGGCTGCCGGTCGAGACTCAGGTCATCAGCCGCGAGATGGCCAGGCAGCTTGGCCAGCCCGACTTGAAGGGGTTTTACATCACCCGCGTCTATCCCAACACCACCGCCGCCGCCGCGGGCCTCGCGCCCGGCGATTTCATTGTGGCCGTGGATGGCGAGAAGCTGACGGCCTCCGATGCGGAATTCGATGACGAGCTGGCCACCCTGATCCGTCAATACGATGTCGGCAAGAAGGTGGAGCTGACCGTCATCAGCAGCAGGGGCCAGGTCAAGGTCCCCGTCGAGCTGGCCCGCTCGCCCCGCCTGAAGCGCGAGATGAAGAAATACCGCAACGAGGATTTCGAGTTCACCGCGCGCGAGGTGTCCTTCTTCGACCGGGTCGAGGAGCAGTGGAGCGGCGACCAGCTCGGGGTGCTGGTCGAGGATGTGAGATCGGGTAGCTGGGCGGAGCTGGGCTCGCTCAGCCCCGGGGATCTGATCCTGGAGGTGAACGGTCAGCCGGCGGAGAATGTGGACGCCCTCCGGCGGCAGATGGAGCGGATCGCCGCCAGCAAGGAGAAGGTGGTGGTGATCAAGGTGCTGCGCGGCATTCACACGTCCTACCTGGAAATCGAACCGAACTGGAAGAGCTGAACCTTAACAAAAGACTACTTATGCGTTTCAAACTGAACATCACTCACCTGGCTGCGGCAATGGCCCTGGCCGGCCTGGCCTCCAGCTCCCGCGCGGATGAATTGGCTGAGAAGGGACGGGACATCTTCAAGAAAAACCAGCACGCGGTGGTTACGGTGCAGGAGGTGCTCAAGGTGTCCGCCCCCGGCGCCTCGCGGGCCAACGAGGCCAAGCAGGAGCTGACCGGCACCGTGCTCGATCCCTCGGGCCTCACCGTGCTCGCGCTCTCCGCCTGCGACCCGAGCGAAATGTACCAGCGGATGCTCGGGTCGGACGCTTCGCGCGGCCGCGTAGAAACCGAAATCAGCGACATGAAGATCCTGCTCGACGATGGGACCGAAATGCCGGCCGAGATTGTCCTGCGCGACAAGGATCTGGACCTGGCCTTCATCCGGCCCAAAGCGAAACCTGCCACCCCCATGGCGTCGGTGGACATGAGCAAGACCTCGCCGGCGCAGGTGCTGGACCAGGTCGTCACCCTGAACCGACTCAACAGCGCCGCCGGCCGCGCCTATTCCGCATCGGCCGAACGCATCAGCGCCGTGGTCCAGAAGCCCCGGACCTTTTACATCCCGGACAGCAACATGACTTCCACCACCCTGGGCTCGCCGGCTTTTGCCATGGATGGCAAGCTCGTCGGGGTGGTGGTGATGCGCGCGGTCAACTCGAAGGGCGGCGCGACCCGCAACTACCGTGATTCCTTGACCACGATCATCCTCCCCGCCGATGACATCACCAAGGCCGCCGCGCAAGCCCCCGAAGCCAAGGGCGAGCCCGAGAAGAAGGACGCACCGAAAGAGACCAAGGACGCGAAGTAAGGCGTCTCACCCGCCGGACAATCCGTAGCGCAGGTTGAGTTTTGCCCTACGCCTTTGGATCGCCTGGGCCTCGGGCCGGTCCCTGACTCAAATGCGGCGGCACGCGTTCCGGGTGGGTATCCTTCGAGGAACGAATGATCTGGAAGCTGGTTGACAGGGACCAGACCCACGCGACCACGAAGGTCAAGGCTCCTAATTCACCCAGCCAGCCGACCGGCTTAGGTTCGGCGTCGTTGATAAACTGGTTGTAAACACCCGCTGTGTTCAGCACGAACCAAGTGAGCACCAGTGTAAACCCGGTTACAGCGATGAGCAGTTGGCCGATGCCGGCGGGCCGATGCCCGGCCATGAGGGAGCCGAGGCCGGGAGTGGCCAATTGATTTACCAGCGCGCAGTTGCGCGCTGTGGTGCGGCTAAGCGGTCGGGCGGCCGAAGATGTCTTCGTAGGCATATAGCATGGCCACCCAGCCGATAGGCGCGGTCACCAGCATGCCAATGCAGCAGGCGAGGACCCCGCATGCCGCAACCAGTCCGACAACGAGCATGAAGCCGAACATGAGAAACCAGTGCTTCGAGACCACCTTGCGGCTCAGTTCCAAGGCCTCCCAGAAACCCATGTTCCGATCCATGACCAGGGGTATGCCAAACATCCATGCGACATTCAGGTAGAGGCCGGGCAGAATGCAAAGGCAATAACCGAGGAAGCTCAGGAGGCTGCTGACCAGCCCCAGCAGTGCCAGTTGAGCGATCGCAGGGCCGAAGCCGGAGAAGGCGTCTCCTATGCCCGCCGCCTCTCCGCGGATGAGCTTGAGGTAATACTTGAACAGGCCGCCAACCAGGATCGTATAGACTGGCGTGCTGAGAATGGACACCCCGCAAACGAGGAGAATGGCTCCCGGAGAAAACCGGCTATGCTCGATCATATCACGCATGGCAGGCCCGGAGATTAAGCCGAGAAGCTGGTTGATCCCGATGACTATGGCCATTACCAGGAACGTGATGCCTGCGACCGGCCAGAGGTTCTTTCTTACCAGTTCCCAGCTTCGGGTAAGGCAATGGCCGATATCCAGGGCATAATCCCGCAGCAGTAGATCTTCGGGCGTTACCCACCCGGTTGCGCCCGCAGAAGATGCCGGCAGCGGGGGGAAAGCCGTGCTGAAGAGGTCAGCAAACTCCGGCACTGCGGACAGCGGTTTCCATTCCGTCGTGCCTTCAGCCAGCACCTGGGTTCGCGCGTTGGCTCGCCCCTCGGTGATCCAGCGGCGTAAGTCGTCCGCGCTGACCGGGCCGTATTCCTTTTGATCTCCACCGATGATCTTATACATAGGTATTTGCTTTTGGTTGATACCGTTCCAACCCGCTTGTATGCGATTTGCTCCCCAGGCGCAAGCTTCGGTTGGCCTGGCTCAGGGCGGCAGCATCGCCAACGGGAGGCCGGGCAGGTTCCGCAGCAGGGTAAAGCCGATGAGAATGACGAGCAGCCCCCAGAGCCACATCGGGCGAAAGCGTGGCGATGCCGGCTGGTTGTTTGCCTTGCACCACACCCATCGCGCCCCGAGCCAGCCGGCGAAGGGCATCGCAATTATCAGCAGAGGATTGAAGCGGAACGCGGATGCGAAGTGACCGTGCAGCAACTGGTGCAGCGCGCGCAGAGATCCGCATCCGGCGCAGAGCATCCCGGTAGCCTGATGGAATACGCACGTCGGGTAGAAGTGGTAGCGCCGTGGATCGAAGCAGAACAGGACGAGGGCTGCGATGGCAGCGGGCAGCAGCGCAGCACCCATCGCCAAAACGGGCGATCTTCGGGGGCTTTCAACAGCAGGCTCAGGCATAGGACACCCGTTGGCTAATCACAACCCGCCGATCTAAAACCACTCCTTGCGTCCATCCACATAGAGCCGGACGAACTCGTCGTCAGACTTGCACAGGTAGATGATACCTTCCACCAGGCCGATGATGTGCATGACTGGCGACGCGAGCCCGCAAGTCAGCACTGTAACCAGGAGCATAACCAGCCCGGGGCCGGTATAGCCGAGGATGAATTTGTGAACGCCGAACGAGCCGAGCAGGATGCCGCAGATGCCGGCCGGGAGCTTGTTCGAGGCCCGAAGATTGACGCTCGAAGTCGGGGCGGCGATCGTCGGAGGGACCGACGGTGAGGTGGACGGAAACTTCAGATCGGTCGCAAACTCCGCAAACGAGCCGAGCGGCTTCCATTGCAGGTCGCCCTCAGCTCGCGCCATGGTCTGCGCATTCACGCGGTTTTCAACGATCCAGCCCCGCAGTTGGTCCGCGGTCACCGGGCCGTATTGCTGTCCGTCCTTTCCTATGATGCGATACATACACTGGTTTTACTCCTGCCTGCACCACCCGCCAAGTGCAAAAGTCGTCGCGCTTTGTAATGGGGCGCTTCCTGAGACCTGCCGCCAGGGAGCGCGAGTGCCCGACGGGGTGAGTCGCGCGCTATGCCCGGCCGGGCTTCCATGCGTGCGCCCCCCCTGCATCCCGCCGCGCCCAGAGTCTTTGTTTGCTCGCGCTGGCAAAAAACAGACAGCAGGCCGGAAGCAGCCACCTCCCCGGAGCGGGCACTTTTCGCCAATTCCTGCCCAAACCCCTATTTTATCCACGCCCCGGGCCATGAACCGGGCTGGCACAGACCTTGCGTGACTGGGGGTGGATTGAAAGACAACCTGACAATGAAATCGAATAGCCCCGGGGGGGTGGAAAGCCAAACCGGGCCGAAAAGAAAGGGCGGGGCGATACGGCTGTGGCTTGTTGAAGATCATGCCGGAGTGCGCGACCTGCTGGTGCGGTTGGTGAACGAGCAGCCGGGGATCCAGTGTTCCCGGAGCTTTGCCTCGGCGGAAGCCATGCTGAGCGCCCTGGAGCGGGAATCGTCGCCTGACTTGATTCTGTCGGACCTCAACATGCCCGGACGCAGCGGCATCGAGTCAATCAGCGCTGCACGCGCGCTCGCCCCCGCGACTCCGGTAGTGATCATGACCGCGATACACGACAGCAGGCAACAGGCCGCGGCTCTGGAAGCGGGCGCCGCCGGGTTTCTCACCAAGACCTGCGACTCGCGCCACTTCTTCAAGGTAATTCGACAGGCCTGCGCGAATCCCCGACTGGCCGGCTCACTGCCCGAAAAGCGGGGCAAACAGAGGCAGCCCAAAGCGCTTGCTGTCATGCGGCGGCGCGAGCCGCTCACTGCTCCGTGGGGCTTGAGGGCGTTCGGCCGTTTCCGGTCCCTGGTGGTGGGGTTGACCGGGAGAAGATGGCTCCCGTCTGCGCCGTGGCCGGGCGCCAGCGGTCTGCGCGCGCGGGCCAAAAACAAAAAGGGCAAGGGACTCGAAGAGACCCTTGCCGCTTGACCTCCGGCCGTTGGCCGGTGGTTACTTTTTCTTGCCGACAGCCTGCTTGGCTACAACGGCCTGTTTCTTGACCTGAGCGGTGCTCTTGGCCTTGGTCACCTTTTGGGTGGTCTTCTTCTGGTTCGATTTCTCTGCGGTATGTCAGTTTCCCCGCAGAGGATGCCATCATGGCCTCCAGAACGGCTTTTGTAAACCCTAAAGATAAGTTTATTTTGTAGGGGGGGGCCTTCTCTCAAATTCAAGGCGGGGTTCGGGTAAAACGAGCTCCGCCTTCTTGTTTTATGGGGTGGCGATGACCCGGTAGAATTGAGGGGTTCTCCCGATCGGGTCGTTGACCAGCACGGGGCTGCCGGTGCCGGTGAAATTGGTGATGGAGTCCCAGGCCGTTGGAGGCAAGTTGGGGGTGCGATAAACCTTGTAATCGTGGCCCAAAACCGTCGGCACTTGAATCTGGAGCGTGGGTCCGCCGGGTGCAACCGTGAGCAGATACGCTTGAAGATTCAGGGCGATGCGGCTATCCACCGCCAATCGCACGCTGGTGATTTTCCCGCCCGCCTGGGGAAAGCGCAGCGAGACGGTATTGGAGCCGCGAACGAGGGTGGAGGCTGGCAAATCAACTGCCAATTGCTTCCAGCTATTCGAGACGCCGGATGAGTGGGTGATGTCTGGAACATTCGTCAGGCTATGCCCATTCACCCGAATGGAAGTGGGGTTGTAAGCGAAGCCGTTGGTTTTGAACAAGCACGCGTAAAGACGCCCGCCCACAATGGGCTGAGAAGCGTTCTTTGTGACGTTCACGCTCAAGGTCTCCTCCACGTCGGCGCCGATATCCGTTAAGGCCCTATCTCCGTAGTAATTATCCTCGTCTATGATGGGGAGCGTTCCCAAGTCGCCCAGGTTCAGACGCAGAATGCAGGTGGCCTCGGCGGGCACGATCACGTTGGTCAAAGCCGCGAGCGGCGCATAGTCGCTGAAACCCATATCAGTTCCATTTTGAAACATCGTCTTCATCTGGGAACTGAGGACGGTTGCGCCGGCCGGCAGATGGGGTTGCACGCTGACGGTGAAGCTGGAATGGTAGTTGTTGTGGAGCACCACATAGGCCGTAGTGTTCGTGCAAAAGGCCCGGCTCAACAGGTGGTAGCTGGAGGAGGCGCTGAAAAGGTAATCGCCGTTCAGATCATTCCAAAAGGACAGGTAAGGGAAGAACTTTGTCGGGTAGTAGCTGGCGCCGCCATTGTCCGAAGTGAACATGGTAAGGCGGTAGGAAGGGTTCCACATGGCGTAGGAAAGAATGAAGACGCTCATCTTGTCCATGATATCTGGGCGGTCGAGCATGGCCACGAGCATGGCATTGCAGGATTTGACATAGTTGAAGTAGTTGGTCTCGGACCAACTCAGCACGCCGTATTCGGACATGATGAATGGCTTGCGCGTGCCCCAGGTGAGAAGCTGTTCGTTTTCCCAGAGATCCACGAAGCTCTCCAACCGGCCTTTTGACCAGACATGCGGGTTGCCAAACTGGGCCTCAAAGACCGTATTCGATCCGGCCGTCGCCGAAAAATCATACTCATAGGCGTGAAACGAATAGGCCCCAAGGTGGTTGCCGCTGAGTCTAACAAACGCCAGATCCCCATGGAGCCAGTCCCCAAACGTGCCGTTGGGCCCCTCGCGGTACGGCCAGGAATCAACCGGACCGGCAACCTTGATTTGCGGCCAGGCCGCGGCCATGGCGTCAGCCACGGCGTTGTGGAACAGCGCGTTATTGGTCCAGGCATTGACATCCCAGAACCAGCCAAAGTTGCTCGGGATATCGCTCTCGTTGCAGACCTCATACCATTGCGGAATCAGCCCCTGGGCGTTGACCAAATCCCAGTAGGCAATCGTCACCGCGTGGCCGTAAGCCGCAAGATTGGAAACGGTGTTGACCCCGTGAGTGAGGTTGGTGGGCCAGCACATAAATGACGGCCAAGCCCCCTGGCCCTTGCCCGTGTAAATAGTTTTGTGATTGGGATTGAGGGTTTTGCCAGTGACATAACGGCTGGTGGCGACCGCATAATTTGTTAACTCCACGGGCAAGATGTAGCCGGGCTGTGTGGGGTCTTCGTGATAAGGAATATTGGCGGTGCCATTCCAATACGTGTCAAAACCAACCGTGCCGCGTGAAGGCAGCATACTGCCTTGATGGAGAATCCACTGATCCACCGTTTTATTGGTGCCTCCGATATTCACTACGGTGTTGCCATACCCGGCTTCCTCATAAATGCCAAACCAGGTCTCGCGGTCAAACGTGGGGACGCCCCCGATATAACGCCGCCGGGTGAAATCCACGGAGACAATGGCATTTTGGTCATTGGTGCCGCCCGCGGACTTCACTGTGCCCCCGCTAATCGCGCTGACTTGAGCCCTGGTTTGTCCGAGCCCGAGCGGTTGACTCGATAGGTTGCCGTTCGTGTAACCTTGCGCCGCCGCGTAATCGGTGGCCAGGATTGCGGTGGCCTTGGCGGTCAGGACCGTCAGGGCCAAGCCACCGGTCATCAGCAGCAGTTTTGTCATTGTCTTTAGGATGGGTTCAGGGCTGCCGATGAGGCAACCGGAAGAATCTGGATGGCCCTGTCGCCGGGTGAGACGCGCCGCTGGTCTGCGGCAGGCTGGGAGCACGCCACCACGTATTATCGGCGGCTTAGCTCCGCCAGCTTCGCGGCAGCCCTGCCGCTGTCAATTGTCTCCGCCGCCAGATCCCAGCCCTCGGCGATGGAGCGGGTTCGGCCCGCGACGAATAGGGCAGCCCCGGCGTTCAGCAGGACCGCATCCCGCTTCGGTCCTCGATCCTCGCCGCCCAGGATACGGCGGATTATAGCGGCGTTGGCTTCCCGGTCGCCGCCGCGCAGGTCGGCCAGCGTCGCCGGCTGGAAGGGGAACGGCTCCGGCGGCAGCGTGGAACAAGCCAGCGCGCGTTCCTGGTAGAACTCGGCGACAGTGGTTGGTCCCAGCGGGGAAAGCTCGTCGAGATGCCGCACGGCGCCGCCTTCGTCGGGCACGGCCCCACAGACCACCATCGCCCGCCGCAGTCCGAGCGACTGGAGGACGCGGGCGAACGGCTCACACAGGTCCGGGCGGGGCACGCCGATCAGTGTCGCAGTCGGCTGCGCCGGGTTCAGCAGCGGACCGAGGAAGTTGAAGATCGTGGCCTGCCCGCGCTCGGCGCAGAGCTTGCGGGCGGGGATGATGTGCCGGAATGCGGGGTGGTATTTTGGGGCGAAGAAGAAGGCGAAGCCGTGCTCTCGCAGCGACC
>JAPLUA010000130.1 GCA_026397855.1 Verrucomicrobiota bacterium
GATAAATAGGATGGGGATTCTGAAATATCTACGGAACATATAATTTACGAATTACGAATTACGGATTACGATTGCGAAGGCATATTTCACTATTTCGCTTTTTCACTATTTTTTTTCTTCCATTTGTCTTCAATCTTCTGAAACGCTACATATAGCGCCGGAACGACCATAACGCCGCAGATCGTGGCCATGAGCATACCCCCGAATACAGAGGTTCCAAGGGCATGACGGCTGGCAGAGCCTGCTCCAGGAGACATCATGCCGATCCGGTGGTTACTCGCCAGCGGGCGGCCATTGCGCCCAGCAGCTCGCGCGTTGCCGCCAGGCCTTCCGAGGGCTTGATGACCTCCGCCGCATGCAGCAGGTAAGCCAGGAGGACCTCGCGCTCGCAGCCGAGGATGCCCGCCCGGCCCGCATAAGCGGCGAAGGATTCCGCGGCCAGCAGCGTCTCGATCCGTTGGACCAGGTCCGTCGTGGACAGACGCTCCACGAGGATGCCTGGCTGGATCACGTAATGAAACCAGTCCCACCCGGGGATGCCATCCAGCTCGCCGCGCTCCCAGTCCAGCACTGTCCAGTCGCCGGCGGCCGAGACCTTGATGTTCCATGGCGCAAGATCGCCGTGTTGAATGGCCGGATGAACCGTCCGCCCGCGCAGCCGCCCGGCGAGCGGGGCGAACAGCTCGCCCGGAGGCGCAGCCCCTTCCAGGCGCACCCAATCCGGGCTTGCGGAGATCGCGATGGTGCGCTCCGGGTCCACCCACGAAGACAGCAGCCCGGGCAGCGCGCCCCCGTGGTGTGGGCGAGGGGAATCCCCGGCGAAGAAATCCAACGCCATGGCGCGCAACCGGCCGGATTCGAACTTTGCGCGCAGCCGGGGAATGCAGGTGGCGGTTCGAGGGACGGCCGTCAGGAAGGATTCCTCCTTCCCGACCAGGAACCTGGCCCGCGCGCTCAGGCCGGCTTTCACCACGGCGACGGGCCTCTGGCAGGCATCGAATACCAGCAGCAGAAAACGCTGGCCGTCGCTGGCCGGGTTGCCGGCCAGGATCCCCAATGCCGGCACTTGGCCTCTAGGCTCCGCCGCCTGCGCCGCGAGAAACGCGGCAAAGGGATCTCCCGGAGCGACGGTGAACGTAATGTCCTTCGTTCCAAGAGACACCCCGGCCCGCAGAAGGCAGCGTAAAACCGTTCGGGCGGCGCGCGCGCGCGCCGTCTGCGCCGGGTAAAGCTCCAGCGCCATCGCCGCCGCGCGCGGCAGGCGCGGCACCAGCAGAAACGGGCGCCCATGCTTGCTCAACGCCCGCATTTCGACGCGCACGCCGACGGCTTCTCCGGCACTGGCAGCGAAGAGGTCCTCCCAGAAGTCTTGGGGCGGCGGCATAGGCTTACCCATGGTTTATCCCCGGCCATCGCTTCCGCGCCCGCTCCGCCATGAAATCCAGCACCGCGCGGTTTATGTCCGATCCAACCTTCTGCGCCGGCTGCGCCGCATTGATTACGCGGCCGTTGCCCAGGCCTTCCACGACGGCCCGGTAGGCGCGGCACTGGCGCTCCGTCTCGGCGAACGGGACTTCCTGCTTGCGGCTTTGCAGTACCGCCGCCGGCGCGT
This sequence comes from Verrucomicrobiota bacterium, assembly GCA_026397855.1. Classification (GTDB taxonomy): domain Bacteria; phylum Verrucomicrobiota; class Verrucomicrobiia; order Limisphaerales; family UBA8199; genus JAPLUA01. The sequence continues at coordinate 1,613 of JAPLUA010000130.1, forward strand.
CCAGCAGGAGCACCAGGTCCGGCTTCTTGATGGGGATGTATCCCAGCCGCACGATGCCTAATGGCACTCGCAGCCGGTAGCGCCGTTGATCCACAAGGAAATCGTAGTAGTAGCGGTCCACCAGCACCAGCCCGCCCCGGAACGTCACCGGCCGGAAGCGCAGGTGCGAGCCGAGGAAGAACTCCAGCCAGTGAAACAGGAAGTAGGCGAGCGAAGCCGCGGCGCTGCGCACCGGCTGCCCGTGCGGATCGCTGGCGGAACCCCGCGCCGCCCTGCGTTTTGCGGAAAGAAGCGGCGGCTTCCAATGGTAGTGCCTCCCCTTTGGCGGACTGAATGTGCCCCCCAACCCCTCCACCACAGCCTGCGCGGCGGTGGACTTGCCGCAACCGTCCGCGCCGCACAGCACAATCGTCAGGCCCGGCGGCTGCAAGAACCGCCGCATCAGCCGGCCAGCATCGGACAGCAAAGACCGGAGCGTCCCCCACGGATGCCGTATCAGTTGGCGGAGGATCAGGGCGCGCCGCAGGACGCCGGTGGCAGCTTCGATGGCCCCCCACTGTTCCTTCGCCCCGGCGGCCACCAGGAACTCCGCGTGCGCCGAGCCATAGGTTCGGGCCAGCAACTCCGTCACGCGGGCGGGTTCCGTCCGGAATCCGGCCGTGATGGACGCCCTGTATTTCGGTTTCACCTTGCCGGTGTAGATCAGGTAGGCGAGCAGGTTCGTGGCCGCCTCATCCGCCGGATGCGGAACGGCAAAGAGCCCGTCCCGAACCCTGCGTCTCAAGAACCCCCGGCAGTCGAGGAAGTCGAACCCGCGCCACTTCAAGGCGGTGAACAAGTCGAAGTGCGCCTGCGCATTGGATTCCCCGTGCGACAGGTAAAGGGCCAGGGTTGCGAACTCGGCGCGGTTGTGGAGGCGAAAGCCCGCTTCCCGGGCAGCCGCCAGCAGCACCTGCTCCGCGCGCCCTCGCTGTTCCGGCGTCACCAGCACGTCGATGTCATTGGTCGTGAAATCGGGCAGGCCCTCGTAGTTGCGCAGCACCAGGAATGCAATGTCGGCCGCGTCCCAGGCGCGAAACACCGACCTAACCAATTGACCGATTTCCGGTTGTTCTGGCATCAAATCACTGGGTTGGCCCACAGCCCAGAGGGCTGCATCAAGATCGCGACCAAACCGACACTTGGGTAGATAAAAGCACCGGTCACCGCGGTCAATAGCAAAACCAATCCCAGCACCCTACTCTGGGACGCAACGAACGTTATCGGAGCCCCGGCATTCTGCCGGCTTACGCCGCAGCCATCCCCCCAGACCGCATCCCCCTGCGTCCGGCTCATCACCGCCCAAGCCGTATCACAGGGGTTACTTTGCTGATTTCATTCGTTGGTCCCGTTCGCACGACCTAAGCCGCAGAATGCCGGCGCTCCGGACCTGGGCAAACCTCGTCGCTCGCCCTACCACCCCACCCACTCAAATCCCCGCCAGTGAAGGCAGGCGATGGCAGGAGGCAAGCCCGTGCCTGACCTGATCCCGAATGAGGACTTCTGATGGGAAAAACCACGCGCTTGACAGGTAATCCACAGGCTGTTACTTAGTGCGTTAACGCTCGACCATAGAGTGCTCTGGCCTTGGGTGGGCCCGAGCCCGCTGGCCGGGATACTTGATTCATGAATAGACTGAAACACATTCGCCACCTGGCGCTGGACATGGATGGCACGATCTACAGCGGGGGCACCCTGTTCGACTCCACCCGCCCGTTCCTGGCGTTGCTGGGCGAGCTGGGGATCGGGCACACATTCCTGACCAATAACTCTTCCAAGAGCTCAAAGGACTACCTGGCTCACTTGCGCAAAATCGGCATCATGGCCGATGCGGACCAGCTTTACACCAGCACCCAGGCGGCCATCGAATATCTGCGCGAGCAGATGCCCGCCGTGCGCCGCCTGTTCATCCTCGGCACCGCCAGCATGAGGGCGGAGATGGAAGCCTCCGGCTTCGCCTCCACAGCGGACAGCCCCCAGGACGAGCCCGATGCGGTTGTGGTCGGGTTCGACACGGAGCTGACTTACGCCAGGCTCTGCCGAACAGCCTACTGGGTCAGCCGGGGCAAACCCTTTGTTGCCACACACCCGGATCGGGTCTGCCCCACCGACCAGCCCACCGTGCTGGTGGATTGCGGGGCGGTTTGCGCCGCGATCGAACAGGCGGCAGGGCGCGGCCCGGATACCGTCCTGGGGAAACCGCACCCGTGCATGCTGCGCGGCATTCTGCACCGCCACGCGCTCGCCCCCGAGGAGTTGGGAATGGTCGGTGACCGCCTCTACACGGACATGGCAATGGCCACGAAAGCCGGGGCTGTAGGGGTGCTGGTGTTGACCGGTGAAACGACGGCAGCGGCGGCGACCAAACATTCGCCCCCGCCCGACCTGGTTCTACCAGGGCTTGCCGAACTGGGCGAACGCCTTCGCGCCGCCCGCCAATCATGAAAGGCTCACAGTGAAAAACGAAACCACAAGCAATAAAGGCTCCGGACCCGGGGCGCAGCGACAGGCCGCAAGGCAGGCCCTGGAGGCCAAACCCCTGGACCTCCTGATCATCGGCGGCGGCATTGTCGGCGCGGGCATCGCCCGCGACGCAGCCCTGCGCGGACTGCGCGTCGGGCTGGTGGACCAGCACGACTTTGCCTTCGGCACGAGCAGCCGCTCGAGCCGTCTGCTGCACGGCGGGCTGCGTTACCTGGCGCAAGGGCGCGTCGGGCTGGTGCACGAGGCAAGCGTCGAGAAGAAGGTCATTCACCACATCGCCCCGCACCTGGCGGACCCGCTGCCGTTCATCTTCCCCACCTATCGCGGCAACCGGGATTGGGTGCTCTGGCAGTTGAAGATCGGCGTGAAGATCTATGACCTGCTCTGCGGCGGACGCAACCTGGGCAAGTCCACCTGGCTCAGCCAGGACGACGTGCTGCAGAAGGTTCCGGGCCTCGTCCCCGACGGCCTCAACGGGGCTGTGCGTTACTACGACGGTCTCACCAACGACGCGCGGCTGACGATGGACACCCTGCGCTCCGCGGCCGCAAGCGGGGCCATCGTGCTGAACTATTGCCGCTACAAGGACGCCACGCGGTCGGAGCTCTGGGAATGCGAGCTTGAGGATCGCCTGGCGCAGCAGTCTTTCAAAGTCCGCGCCCGCGCCGTGGTCAATGCCACCGGACCGTGGGCCGACGGCCTCCCGCACAGCCGCGTCAAGCTGCGCGCCACCAAAGGGATCCACCTCGTCGTGGAAAAGGCCCGGCTGCCGGTGTCCGAAACCGTCGTGATGAGCGAAGGCAAGCGCATCCTGTTCGCCATCCCCTGGGGCGAGCGCACCATCATCGGCACCACGGACACCGACTATAACGGGTCTCTCGACGATGTATGGGCAGACATCACCGATATCGCCTACGTGCTGAAGGTGACCAACCAGTTCTTCCCGGGCGCGGGGCTGTCCGAGGCGGATGTCATCAGCGCCTGGGCGGGTCTGCGTCCGCTGGTGGCCGACCCGAACGGCAAGCCGTCGGATGTATCGCGCGCGCACGAGATTCATAACCCGGAGCCAGGCTGGTGGGATGTCGCGGGGGGCAAGCTGACCACCTACCGGTTGATGGGGGAGCAGACGGTGGATCGGGTGGTTGCGTGGTTGAGCAAGTTGCAGGAGTTAAATGGGAAGTTTGCGCGGTGCCGGACGGCGCAGGAGCCGTTGCTGCCGGTCGCGGAGACCGCTGGCCTGAGCGGCATTATTCCGCCGGAATTCAGCCGCCGCGCGGTTGAGCATTACCTGGCCCGGGAATGGGCCATGCACCTGGATGACATCATGGTCCGGAGGACGAGCTGGCATTATTACTTCCGCGACGCCGCCGCCAAGGCGCGGCAGGTTGCCGAATGGATGGGCGAACTGCTGGGCTGGTCCCCGGAGGAGCTCAGCGCCGAGCTGGAGCGCTACACGCGGATGACCGGCACGCAAATGCAGGCTTCCTCTGCCCGGGCCGTTGAGGCAGTCTCTGCCTAAATGTCAGCACCGGCATACCAAATCGAACCTTCCGGCGCGCAGATCGCAGCCCCCAAGCGCTTCCCGGTGCTCCTGCGCCTGTTTGAGCCGGAGCCCGCGGCGGCGGTGATGCTGAGCGAGCCGGAGCTGATCAAGACGAAGCACCGCTACTGGGAGCGGCGCATGATCGTCGCCACCATCGTCGGCTACGCGACTTACTATTTCGTCCGCAAGA